>PLEX01000228.1:0-66269 GCA_003136575.1 Bryobacterales bacterium
GAGATCGCCGCCAACGAAGCGTGGGGCGGGCGATACCCGCTGGGCGACACCTTGCCATTACCCGTCGATGGCGGTAAATCCGGCAAGGGCGCGCTGATCGAAACTCCGCTGGCATTCTCGGCGCGCCATCACGTCACTGGTGAGGACGGCTCGATCACTCTCGACGTGAGATCCAAAAGCCGGGATTCGGATGATCAATCGCTGATCGCGGTCGGCGGCATCGAGTTAAAAGTGAACAAAGGCGCGCTGGTGCTTCGCGGAGCCCTTGTCGGGAAAGTGACCAGCGAGAGTCGCGCCGTGGTCGAAGATCTGTCCTGGCACTCCGTTACACTGGCGTGGCACGGGAGCGATGTCTGGGTGGCCTGTGACGGGGCAACGGTGCTGACGGCCAAACTGGTTGCTTCGTTGCAACTGCCCGGAATGGGACACGGACTTGAGATACGAGATGAACTGCATGGCGTGGAACCTGCGCAGGTTGTTTTTGGGCCAATGCGGGCTATTATCGACAATCTGCGTATGGGGTCGGTTCCTGGTCAGCCGCCCAGGAGCTTGTTCCAGCAAACAAGAACCGGAGCGCCTATTCCGGGCGTCTCCCAAAGTTTTCGATAAGCCGCGCGGACGGGCTCTCGAACCAGGCCTGAAAGATCAAAATATCGCCCGGCGTGTAAACGGCTTCGAGTCCGGCCTCGCCTCCGTTGAAATCGGAAATGGAGATCGCCTGAAACGCCTGGGGATAGAACCAGCGAACGATCTTCCCGCTAATCGATGCCGATTTCGGCATCAGCCCGAACGGGGCGCTGAATCCGTAATATAAAACGTCGTGGTGTTCGGGAATCAGAAGGATTTGCTGCCTTTGCTGCGCAATTCGGCGCAGCCGGAACGCTTCGGCAGGCCATCGCGGGCCGCCGTTGGAATCGATGTAGAACAGCGTTGCACCCCAGCGGCTGCGGGCATAGTCGATTTTTTCGAGCAGCAACTGGTCATAATCTCCTCCATCTTCCTGCTTCGGCCCGGCCCCGCCTGCAAATGTTAGTTGCTGCGGCCGAACGGTGAGACCAACGGCGAGTCCGGCCCGCCGGAACCGCGCGAAGAACTCGTCCGCTACCGGTTCCGCCTCGGGAGCCAGGCGCGAGAGAAGCCGGGGATCGCCGATGTATGTGGTCTTGTGGGGAAACTCCTCGCCTTCCAGATTCCAAACGATCATCCCCTGCGACCCGGTTCGCTTCAGGATCGCTATACTGCGGTCGGCGTAGGCCAGCATCGCTTTGCGAAATCGATCCGCGCCACCGTATCCGATCACGTCAAGTTCGGGGCTATTGAACCAACCCCTGGGATTGACGCGCGAAACGTGGAAATTCGATGCGACAAACAGCGCACCGATGGGACGCCGGTCCGGCCATGTGACCACCGGACTGGCCGCCCGGAACATAAAGAATGCTCCGGCGGCGCAGATCGCGACAGCGAGTGCCGCGACCACCAATGCACGAGATCTTTGTGGATGATAAGGGCGAATCTCCCGAGTATAGAGGATTCACGTCAGAGCAACCGGAAATTGACTTCCACGACAGCCCTCGTCTTCACTGCCTTGCCATTATTCGTGCCTGGCTTGAAGCGCCATTTTTGCACCGCTTCCACGGCCTTTTCGTCGAGACCCATGCCGAGGCTCCTGACGACTCGGACATTCTCCGCGTACCCTTCGGCGCTGACGACGATTGACAGCGTAACTGAGCCGCTGTATTTCGCTTTGCGGGCTTCCTCGGAGTACTCGGGATCGACCTTGCTGAGCACCGATGGCGCTGTTACGCCGTGGCCCACGTTGAATATTCCGGATGTGCCGTCATTGCCGTCTCCGATCCCGACGCTGCCACCATCACCGAGGCTGCCGTGCCCGCCACTGCCGCCGCCCGCGGTAAACGCTCCGAACGGATTTCCAGTTGCGCTCGTCGGTGCGGCCCATGCCTCGGGAGGCGCGATCAGGGACGGGTCCATTGCGAGCGCGGGGTGTTCGACCGTTGCCACCGGAGCGGTGAACACTTTCAATGCGGGCTTCGGGACTTCGCCTTTCGGCGGCGGCAGCGGCGATCGCTGCCCTCCGCCTCCGCCATGACTCGACGCTGACTTCGCAGGACTGATGACTGGCGAAGGCGCGACCAGCGTCATCCGCTCGATTTTCGTGCGCACGGCGTCGTTCGTGCTCATCAGCATCAGCACAGCGACAAGCAAGCCCTGAGCCGCGAACGAGGACGCGAACGCTCCTGGCCGGACGCTTCGGCTGTACCAGGGAACCTCGTGGCCCGATGCCTGAATGCCGGACTCGTTCAAACATGTGCTCAGTCTCATGTCTGATAAACGTCACGGGTCGGCGCGTTCTAACGCGGTTGTGAATGGCGTGGGTTCAGCGGCGCGACCGCGGGCGGATGGGCCGGCGCGAACGCGGGCGGCGGGCGGCGTGGGTGGTGGGGCAGCGTAAGCGCGGTTGGTGGGCGGCGCGAACGTGGGTGGTGGGGCGGCGTAAGCGCGGGCGGTGGGGCGGCAGAACGCGGCGCGGCGGGCCTGCGTCGGTGGTGGCCAGTGATGAATTTGGTCGCGAGCGGCTGGTTACGAGCCAAGGAACTTCAGCAGTTCCCTATTGAAGATCTCCGGGGCCTGGATGTGCGGGACGTGTCCGACGCCGGGGATCACGACCAGTTGCGCGCCGGGAATCATATCGGCGATGTGCTTCGCCAGCGCCGGAAAGTTCTGGCCGTCGCGTTCGCCGCCGATCACGAGCGTCTTCGCTTTGATGTGTTCCCAATCGTGAACCACGGGGTCGAGATAAGTGATCTGCTGGACGATCGTGCGCACCATTGCGAGCCGGGGCCAGTCGCTGCTCAGAGTGGGCGCGTAGAGGATTCGAACATACTGCTCATATTCGGGCTTCCATGCATCGGGGAAGTAACGCTCGATGTTTGCGTACGCGGCCTGCCACGCCTGATCGTTGGTTCTCGCCATGGTGGCCTTGTACGTTTCTTCGGCGCTGTGCCATGGCTGCTCCCATCGCGGGTCGGTCAGGCCGATGGGGTCATAGAGGACGGCGCGCTCGGTCATATCGGGGTATGACGCGGCGAAGCGTGAGGCCAGCATGCCTCCCATGGAATGGCCGACAATTGCAGCTCTCGCGATGCCGAGGGATTGCAACAGCGTCCGCGAGTTCAGGGCCATGTCGTGAAAGTTGTACGGGAGGACCGGCTTCGACGAACGGCCGAAGCCGATCTGATCCGGCACGACGACGCGGTAGCCGGCGTTGCGGAGCGCTTCGATCGGCCCTCCGAAATAGAAGCCGCCGAAGTTCATGCCATGGAACAGTACGACCGTTCGGCCGTTCGGCTGGCCGGCGGCGGGGACGTCCATGTAGGCCATGCGCACGTCCTGCCCGTAGAGCGTGAGCGGGAGATAGTGGACAGGATGCGGATATGCGATGTCCTCGTAGGTGATGCTCCCCGGCTTGATATCGGCCGGGGCCTTGCGCGGTTGCTGGGCATTGAGTCCCGTCAGCGCCGCCGCGCAGATCAGAATGGCGAATGCGGACCGGGACCACGGATTCGTGCGACGCATGGGTAGCCTCTCGTCGCTATGATACGCCGTATGGGCGCCCTTCACAGAAGGCGGAAGTTGACCTCCACGACGGCCCTCGTCTTGACCGCCTGCCCCTTGTTCATGCCGGGCTTGAAGCGCCACTTCTGCACGGCTTCGACGGCCTTTTCGTCGAGGCCCATGCCGATGCTCTTCACCACTTTGATCTCTTCGGCGCGGCCGTCCAGGTTCACCACGATGGAGAGCGTAACGGTCCCGTTGTACTTCGCTTTGCGGGCTTCCTCCGAATATTCGGGGTCGATCTTGAGGATGAGCTGCGGTGCCGTGGTGCCGTTGCCGACCGAGTAGACGCCTCCGCCATTGCCTCCACCTGCGCCGCTGCCGTTACCATTACCGATACCCGTGCCGCGCCCGTTGCCAATGCCACCGCCGCTGCCGAATCCACCTCCGCCACCGATCGATCCAAGCGGATTTCCGATGGCTCCCGTCGGAGCGGCCCATGCGTCGGGTGGGGCGATGAGAGAAGCGTCCATGGTTAAGGCAGGGTGTTCAATCGTGACCAGAGGCGGGACAAACTGCTTTGGCGCGGGCTTCGGAAGCTCGGCTTTCAGCGGAGGCAGAGGCGAGCGCGAACCACCGCCGCCACCCTGATTCGGCTTCGCCTGCACCGGCTTGGGCGGAGGAGGAGGCGCCATCAGCACCATGTTCGTGACGGCGTTCTGCACTTTGGCGTTCGTACCGACCAGCATCAGGATCGCCACCAGCGCTCCCTGGAAGATCACCGAAGAAGCGATCGCACGGGGATTCGTTCCCTGTCCCCAGATGTCCTTTACCGCGACCGGTTTTGACGTCAGTTCGAGAGGCGGTAGTTTTTCCGCGTGGATCAGGTCGCGGATGTTCTCATAGATGGATCTGTACCAGGGGATTTCCGCGTCAGGCGCAAGGAGACGCGACAGATGGTCCTCGGCCGCGAGCGGCGCGGGCGCCTGGATACGATGAGTCAGGTTGAGGAACGCACTGTTCACGTCGAGGGGCATGTTGTCGGCTGGCGACGCCAGTTCCGCGAACCATGCGTTAACGCGCTGGTGCGTCGCCACGACGCGGTCGAAAGCGGCGCGGCAATCGGCGCAGGCGACCATGTGGATCTCCACAGATTGGCGCAGCGGAGTTGCCCCCGTTTCTTCCAAGTAACCTTGCAGTTCGGACTCAGTTAAGCACGCCATTATTCCGCCCTCCCGTAGAGGTTCACATATTCCTTTTCAAACTGCGCTTTCGCTCTCGAAATCATCACGTAGAGCGAGTCGATTTTGACGCCGAGCATCTCCGCCATTTCCTTACACGTGAAGCCGCTCGATCCCATCAGAAGCACCTGGCCCTGCGCCGGTTTCAGGCGGCAGATCGCCGTGCGAACGCGCTCGCGCTGCTCCTCGGCCAGCAGTTCGAAGAGCGGATTGCCCGGTGTCCGCATCGCCGTTTCTTCCCGCTGCGCCTTCTCTTCCCTGCGCGAGCGGCGCGAATTCGCGCGCAACGCGTCGAGGCCAAGGTTGACGGCGGTCCGGTAGAGCCATCCGGCGGGGTTGCCGTCGGGAAGATGCGAACCATGCTCGCCGCGATGCCGGTACAGGCGGTAGAAGGCGTCCGACGCGATTTCCTCGGCTTGACCCGCGCTGCCCACCAGGCGCACGAGCGTTCTGACGAGCCTCGGGTAATGCTCGAAGAACAGGCCTTCGAATTCGCGATCTCCCGTCACTGCTGCCACCGGTTTCCGCATCGGTTCGCGTTGCGGCCCGGGCAAGACCGTTGGACCCGTGCCCGAAAATGTTGTTTCACGACTCGGCTGCACAACTGTTAAACGACGCCCGGCCGCGAATCCTTACAAGTCAGCGGTAATTCTTATCGTCAAGATGAGTAAAATCGACTCCGTCCTTCATGACGCCGATGGTCACGATGCCGAAGGTGAAGACCTGCGTGCCTGGTTCGAGATGGCCGCCGAATGCGTGGTCGGGAGTGGCCATGGTCATGTGGGCGTGAATTTTGCCGTCGATAATGTAGCCGTTCATGGAGATCACGTCGGCGGGCGCGGTGGGGTCGGTCTCGAACATGTTTTTCGACGGCAGGTCGCGGTTGCTGACCTGATGAACCTGATAGCCGCGTACGGAGCCGGCACCGGCGAGGATCACGGCGTTCTTGATTTTCTGCTCGGCGACTTCCTTCTCGATGCCGGCGAGGAGGTCCGCGCCGAACTTGAAGCGAAGGATGACGATGCGGTCGAACTGGCCCTGGATGGCGTAGACGTCGGGGATGGCGGCGTTGTTCGGCCGGGCGTCGTCGGCCGGGTTGGCCGAGCGATTGGTCTGCTCGCGGCGGGTTTGCTGGGCGACGGCGAGAGATGCCACGAGAAGGAGCTGGAGGGCGGTGCGCATAGGTACATTATGTATCCGCGGGCCGGGAGCGGGCGTTTTGGCGTGTTTCGGCATGGCTTCAGGCGGCGCAGAGGACGGGTGCGGCGTTTTTGCCACAGCAGGGCGATTTCACCGGCGCGGCGGATGACTCGCCGCCGTTTTTACAGAACGAAGCCAATTCGAGTTTGTCGTTTTTGTAAAACGAAGCCAATTCGGCCAGTCGCTGAGGCGGCGTATTGACGAACCCTTCCATCTCCTTCTTTGCGAGGCGCGTGCCGTTACGAAGCTCGGAAGAGTGTATCCGGCCGATTCCGGTTTGTATCGATCGCCAGTCGCAGAGGCCGAGGCCGGAGATGTCCGCGCCTTCGATGAAGGCTTCGTTGCGGTACTGGCGCTCGGTCTGGAGCTTGCGGAGTTCGGCGGTGCATTTGTGCAACTGGCGGTCGTATTGAGCGCGGGCGCGGTCGACGGAGGCCTGGATGCGGGCGGAGGATTCATCTTGCATCGGGTCTGGGATGATGCCGGTGACGGGGTCGGGCACGGCGAGGCCTTGTTCGACGAGGCCGCAACGGCGGAGACGCCACATGGCGCGGAGGATGCCGTCGACGAGATTGTTTTCGAGGACGCCGACGGGGGTGAGGTCGTGGCGAAGGCCGATTTCCCATTGTTCGTAGAGGGGTTCTTCGCCGGGACGGATGAAGTCGTGGGCGGAGAACAGGCCGGTGGTGACGGCGTTTTGGGAAGACGCGGCGCGGCCGGCTTCGGTGCGCGGTCCGGTGGAGGATTGGGAGTTGGCGATGTTCGCGGCGTGTTGGGATGGTGTTGCCATATGGTGTGTCCTTTCGTGTTTGGGGGAGGCTCCCCGGTTTGGTTGTAGCAGGTGTTTTTGGGGCTGGAGGGGTGGGGCGGCTGTAAGTGAATGAAAAGAGGGGAGATTTGCTTTTCACTTTTGTGTCACCGGCGATCCGGGGTGGGCTGGAATGGGGATTTGGCCTCGGACGGCGGAGTGATCGACGGGAACGAAGCTTCAGTTTTCGGAGTGAATCCTTGCACCAGGTGCTACTCTGACTGCAGTGACGAGCCTCGCTACGAAGCCCGAGCGGGTCTTTAAGATGGCCTGGTTTACCAAAACCGCGCAAGGCACACATTTCGGATGAGGAGCTTGGCGCGGCCATTCGGCGGGTAATGCTTAGCTCCTGCCAAACGAAAACCATGGAGACGACCTGGGTGGCGGAGTGTTTAAGGCGCGCCTCAGGAAGAACCAGTACCGCCACGACCCGTAGGATTGCCAGCCGCGGAGTCCGCGCCCAGCGAGCGTGCGCACCCACGGAATGAGGCACGCGTGACTGCGGACCCATGTCGCGACGCGCGTCCGCCGGTCGTAGAAATCCGCGAACAGCCCGTCGGCGTGCGCAATGCCCTGAATCGCTTTCCGCATTGCTTTCCGACGCGCGGTGAGCGCTCTATCAGCAGTCGAGCCCTGCGACCTAACTATGACGTACCCGCCGCCGGCTACGGCCAGCGCGGTGATTGCGGGCCTTATTACGCCCTTGGGAAGCATCTCTTTACTAATTTGGCGTGCCGGCAGGTCCTCTTGTTTTACCTGATAGCCTGTGGCTGGTCGCGGCACAAACCCGTCGATGCTCGCGCCAGCTGGCAGAGCAACGCGCACGTCGATCCCACCATCGCTCGCCTTTTGATGTCCTCCCCAGGTGACGTAGGCGGGGCTGTGCCCGTGGCGCAGCAATTCGGCCTCGCACAGACGCGCAACTACTTCGCGAAGTTGCTCGTCGTTGAGCCCGGCAATATCTTCGCTGGTGGTCTCAAGCATGGCTACAGGCGAAATGGGTGTATCAGCAATGTAAGTGTAAGCCTCTCGACTTTGTGTGAAGGCTGCGCCACCACCGGCGGTCCGGCCATAGAACGCCGTCACCTCACCCTCACCGAACCAGATTCGGTCAGATCGGCAGCCATCGCCGCCGGATTCGCTCGCGGTCGACAACAACAATCGATCTCGATAGTTCCTCGTGCCGCACGGCAAAAAGCACGCGGCGAACGCATTCGAGGCTCTCGGCCTCACTGTAGTTGCCACCCCGCAGGAGCACGAGTCCGGGGCCGGCCGCTCCAAGTTGCGAAAATAACCTGGGGAAATCGAGGTCGGCCGTGACAATTACACGTTCCTGAGCAATACCGGCTGCGAGGATGAGTTCGTCAGCCGCGCGACTCATCGACAATTCGCTTGCATGAACGGCGTCGTGACCTGGCGCTCGTAACGATGACGCCAGGTCGGGAGACAATGGCAGGTCCACCAAAATCTCACCTGGCGAGCTCTATGGTCTCGTCTTCGGCAAGGCACGCAGCATAGCGCAGGACTTCATCGACGTCAGCCGACTCCAGGTATGGATACGCGCGAAGTATAGCCTCCCGCGACTCTCCGGACGCCAGCAGACCAAGAAGCCGGGACACGGGAAAACGAAGGTCTCTGATGCAGGGCTTGCCAGTTGCGACTGCCGGGTTGACGGTCACCCGCTCGAATGTCATGGATGCGCTCCTGAACGTAATTGTACGCGATGTGCGGCCAGACTCCACGTGATAATGACCGGATGGGGTCCTGTTCCAGCCGGGAGTACCGCGTCACGATTCGCGAGTTTGCAAACTACTTTCGATAAACGCGGTTGGCTTATCCGAGGCGCTCCCGCCAATAGCCCGGGCGGCGGCGACCGTGCGCAATTGCGACGATCTCCACACCGGCGGCCGCCTTCCGAAAGACGATCACGAAAGGAAACCGCCGCAGGACGACGCGGCGCGTGCCAAAGTCATGTAACGGAAACTGCTCGGGATCTTGGTCAATCCGATCGATTGCACGATCCAGCTCATCCAGAAACATCCGGCAGCCCGGCTGCTTCGTTGCGCGTACCAATCGACAGGCGCCTCGGCTTCTTCCAGTGCAGCAGGGTGGATTCGCGGGGGCTCGCCGCTCACGGCTCCAGCCGGTCGCGAAGGCGCCTTCGCGCGGCGCCCCAGGAGATCAGTTCCACGGTTCCATCGTCAATCTGTTTCAACCGAGGCTCGATCTCGCGCTTCCACGCTTCTGTCGCACCTTCGTCGACGGTCGTGTCCAGGCGTTCAATCGATTCTACCGCCGCCGGGCGCTGATGGACGAAGATGGTGGTGTTGGCGTCTGTTGCCGTCTGCGTCGGCCAGATCGGCGGCCATCAATCCGGACCGCGATGGCTTCGCGTGCAGCGCCCTGACGACGCTCGATGTCAAGCTCGGCCTTGGCCTTTGCGACGGCCTCGACCCTTTCGGCTTCATGCTGTCGTTCGAGTTTCGTGGTTATCGCGAGCGTTTGCTCGCAGGGCGATCTTACCGCTAACCTCCGCAAGCTTCTCAGGCGGAATTACCTGTTCGCGCTAAGGGCATGTCTGGTCGTCACTGTGCGGGCGATGGGAGAGAGACGGGCGAAACGTTGACGGGGTGGCGAATTGCGGTGTCATGGGGCTTTTGAAATCTCATTATTCAAGAAAAACTTCTGTCTGGTATGTCTGGGAGCAAGCGATACAATGAAGCCGTAGAGGCGAAGACTCTTCATATATATCGCTCCGACGGAGCCTGGGCTGTTAAGAAGGAAGGCAAGTCCGCCAGAAGCTTCTCAACTCGACGGAAAGCCGTTGACGCTGCCAAAGAAAGCGTCAAGGAAGATGGGGCAACTCGGATCGGACGGGCCGTCGGGAAAATAGCGCTCGAACGGGTGTAATCGGGTTCCGTCCCCTCCAGTGACCACTCGGCTAAGAAATTGCGACGTCTTTATCAATTGCCCCTTCGTTCCCGGCTACAGGCCGGTGTTCGACGCCATCGTATTCAGTGTTTATGCCCTCGGATTCGTCGCTCGCTGTTCCCTTGAAGATGACGACGCCGGGGAGTTCCGGCTGTCGAAAATTGAACGGATCATTGAGGAATGCCGGTTTGGCATCAACGATCTGTCCGCCGTCGCACTGGATGCAGCGACCGGCCTGCCCCGGTTTAATATGCCGGTCGAGCTCGGATTATTTCCGGGCTGTAAGCGATTTGGAGCCGCGAATCAAAGCAAGAAAAGAACTTTAATTCTCGGCAGCGACCAGTACCGCTATTTCCGACATTTCGGTAGTGGTACAGTTTGCCTCATGCCGCCGCCCTTTCGCGCCGTTCCAGCAGTCCGATGATTTCCCCCAAGTTCCAGATGTGATCCGCGATTCCAGCCTTGACCGCTGGGGTCGTCTTCAGGGTCTGGTGAACCTTGGCGAAGTTGTAATACATGAAATACAGCGCGATGTTGGCCGCGTGGTTCTCCAGCTTCTTTGAGAATGCATTCGTTAGCCGGGTGAACCTTCGCATCGACATCCGCATAGTGAGGTTCTGGCGCTCGACGTAGGACGTGTTGATATGGGCTGGATCGGGACGCCCTGTAATGGCCTTACTTTCGCAAGACGTGCAGATCGCTGGGCTGTACCGTTTCTCACCCTGCGGATCGATCCCGTAGACCTTGATGAGTTGCGCGTAGTCGATATCGTTTCCGAATGCGCCCTTGACCGCCTGGATGTAAACCTTCAAGCCATCGCTCGTCAACTGAATGCGATTAGCAAGACGGGACGCAAGTTCCTCCATGAAGTCACGGGCTGCGCCCGCGTCGCGTTGGCCGAGCATCCAGCACGGAACCAGCTTCGTGTCTGCGTCAATCGCAGTCCACGTCCATACATCGCCAGCCGCTCCATTCTCGGGCGTAACGTTCTTCTGTTTCGCTCCGACGAACTGCCAGATTTCATCGACTTGGATACGTTCGCACTTGAGGTCCCGCATGGTTTCGTCCAAGTATTCGGCGCAAGCCGCACCAAGTTCCAGCAACAGCTTCAGGATGGTTACCTTCGATACGCCAGTCATGCGGACGGTCGAATTGATTGAGCATCCTTCGATGAGGCATCGAACGACCTGAGCGCGGCGTGCTGTATCCATGCGGTTCACACTTACAGTATGCTTGCTCGGGCATGAAATGTCAATCAAAAGTGCATTTTAATCAATGTTTACTATGGTCTACGCCACTTTATCCCACCGTGCTTTTGCTGCCTTTTTTGCTATCTTGCTGCGTTGTTTCGCGGTCAGACTCTCGGCCCTCGCTCTGCCGCCCTTGGCGGCTCCCAGCGCTGCCATTGCTACGGCATGCGGGTTCTTGACGCGTTCGGGTGGATGTTCCAAGGGTACGTTCCACGGTTCGCCTGTGACGGTCTCCAATAGGATCTTGGCGAACAGAACCGGGTCTCCAATTCGTTGCTTCGGTTTGACGTTGCTTGCTCGTGATGGCATGGTACGATTATGGCACACGAGAGAACTGTATAACGCTCAATGCCAGTATGGTTATAACGCCGAGCATCAAGGCTATCTGGGCATGGCGTTGGCGTGCCATGTGCGCCAGCATGGCCGTGATTTTTTTGACGCTGACAGTGGCCCTCTGGTCCAGCGAACGATTCTGGGAAGATACTGAGTACTGTTCCGAAGCCATCGTATTATTTGGATGCTTAGGGGAGTTCCTAACAGAATATGAGCACGTTCTCAGGGGGGACGATAACCGAGCGAAACGCCATCGGCTAGGGCGAGCGTTCGCGATCATTTTGATGGTTGGAATTGCCACGGAACTATTAGCACTGGCTCGAACTAACGAATTGTTTTCTGAGACTATAGCAGCGCTAAACAAGGAAGCTGGCGATGCGCGCCGCGATGCCGGGAACGCTACCCTACAGAGCGAACAACTTCGCAAAGAAAACCTGTCCCTCCAAGGCGACGTTCTTAAAGTGCGCGGGGAAATAAAGGAAGCCCAATCCCAACTGTTTTCTACCCGCGTGCAGGTGACTAGACAGGATTTGCGGGCGCATTTGCTCCCTACCGACATAGAGCACTGGAACTCCCTCGCAGCCCCTCTGTTCAAATTTGGCGGAACCATGGCCCTTATAGCCGGACCATCCCAATGCATGGACAACGAGATGACTTCCCTGGTGTCGGCGACAGCTTTGTTCTTGGTTGTTGGCGCACAATGGCATATATGGCCTAACCACAGCTCCGCAGAAATTGGGTGTGGGAGCGGCTTGTTCGTAATGGTGGACACGAAGGCTTCACAACGGACTAAAGACGCAGCGAAGGCTCTGCTGGAGTTTTTCAAGTCTCGCGCCCTAGTGCCGGTCATGTCCACCGTTGCCGACCGGCCCAGTAGTCTCACGATTCCGTACCCAGATGTCGTAATAGTTATTGTGGAGTCGCACCCATAAGCATATTCATCAACCGCGAAAATCAGTCCAACGCCCAAAAGCAAGAGCATATAAAGATTTCGTAAACTGTACCGCCGCCGACATTTCGGGCCAGGACATCCGGACTGACGGAGGGGCTCCGGACCGAGCGATACGGGAGGTTCGCGACTGGCTCCGGCTGGCGTCGAAGCGGGCGGCATTGCCCGGGAACGTTACGCTTTCGGAGCCGGAGCCGGCAGATCGCGCGCGACAACAGTATCGGAAAACCCGTTGCGATGCGAACCGTCGCAGAAGGGCTTGTTCTGAGACATCCCGCAGCGGCACAGGCCGATCGTCTTGCGGCCAGCCAGGCCGAAAGCCTGACCCTGAGGGTCCACAATCTCGAAATCGCCTTCAACTCTGATGGAACCGTTGCTGTTTATCGTAATCTTTGTGTCTGGCACGATCACGATGCTAGCACGCCGTGCCGCCCCCAGAGGACGGCGAGCGCGTTACTTCTTCGGCGGGGAGGCCGGCCCCGAGTCCGGAACCGTATCGCCGTAGGTAATCTTTTCCTCGGCCCCGAAACGCTTGTAGTTCTGGTAGCGAACCACCATACGGATGCGTTGCGACATGGTCGGAAATCGAAGCACGTCGTCGGCGTGAGTATACGTGGGGAACCAGTATTTTCCGTCGATCTGCTCGCGATACGTCTCGAAATTCGGAAACTGATGGTCTTTGCTGGTGATGCCGACGCCCTTACCGTACGTCTTCACGATCTGGAAATCGCGGTCGTCCACCCAGATCGTGCCCTGAAAATAGCGCTCGCCTTTTACCATCTTTTTCGGCTTCGTCGAGAACTTATAACAAGGAATCTCGTCTACGTTCTCTTTTCCGATGTACTCGATATCGTATTTGTCGACATCCTCGGTAGTGAGAACGAAAGGCTGAATGCTCCGCAGATCCTGCTCGTCCTGCGGATCCAGGTTTATGTGCTTCAGCGACACGACCGGCGCGTAGATCACCTTTTCCGTTCGCTGCTTGTTGGGGCCAAAGATGATGTCGGAGGTGATTTCCCAGCTGCCTTCCGGGCGACCGGAATTATCCAGTTCCTCCATCTTGACGACCTGCCGATAAGTATAGTTTTCGCGCGCCTTGCGGAATTCCGATTCCTTCGCGGCGAACTTGCGGATGATCTCATCCGGGCTGGGTGTCGCACCTGGCGGGCCGTTTTGAGCCAGAACAACCCCATGACCCGCAAAAAGAAGGAATGCTCCGAATGCCGCACAAAGAGATAGATACCTCACCGTCATGCTCCTATTATGCGACGTTTTATTCCGCGCGTGGTTACGAGGTTGGCAGGGGTGCTTGACAGAACGGCGCTATCCGGTGTCAGCGTGGCGCAGTCGGCGGTGGCGGACTGGGCGCAATCGGTTCCGCGGCGGGAACCCCGCCAGCCGGGGCTGCCGCGCCCGGACCCGGGCCCAGCGGCGCCGCCTCCGGCGCACCGGCGGATTTCGCGCCGAGGCCCAGGCCGATCAACGCCGCCGCCGTGATTTTGCCCGTAGGCGTTTGCTTCTGGTCTTCCTGAAAGCGGGACATGGCCGCGACGGAATCGTTATCCCACACGCCGCTCGGTTCACCTTTCAGATAACCTTTGGCAATCAGCGCCCGCTGGATTTCCTTGTATCGCTCCGGCGTCGGATTGAGCTGACGCGTACGCCATGTGGAGGCTGGAGCTTTCGCCGCGGTCTTGCCTTTTGCCGACTTGCTCCTCGTGGCGGAAGCCACCGTCTTGCCGCTGGTCGTCTTTCTGGTAGCTTCTGTTGCCGCGGTCGATTTCGACGTACTTTTCTTGTGCGTCGTAACCTTCTTCGCCCCTGTTGTCTTCGCGGGCGTGGTCGCGGCAAAACCGGCGAACGCACAGATGACGGACAGCGCCGCGACAACGTGAAAGAATCTCATAGGCAAAAAAAAAAGGAAGGGGACGGTAACCGCCCCCTTCCTGTCATTGTACGTGCGTCGATTTGGTTTCGGTTAGTTGGCGCTCTCGGTCAACCGCCCGGCCAGGAACAACGGCTGCCAGTTGCCGCCACCGCCCCTCAGATTACTGCCGGCCTGCCGCGCCACATGGAACGCCACCGCATCGCCCACCTTGAGCGAAGACTGAATGCGCGTCACGTCCGCCGGACTATTAATGGCTTCCCTGTTCAGTTCGAGCAGGATGTCGCCCTTTTCCAGTCCGATTCCGTCCGCGAACGAACCGGGGTCCACCGATTGGATCTCGACGCTGCCGGTTCCCGTATATCCGAGACTCTGTTTAGCCGACGCGCTTAGCGCTCCGATCGAGATGCCGAACTTCGCCTTCACCGCCTCGGGCGTCTTTTCGTCCTGGTTTCTCGAAACCACGGTGCCTTCCGCGAAGGTCTTGGCCCGATCGGCAACCACGACGTTCAGCGCCATAGGCTTCTTATCGCGCATGACGCCGATCTTCAGAGTGCTGCCGATCTCGCTGTCGGCCACCATATCCACCAGATCCTGGCCCTTGCCGATCGTTTTGCCGTTGATCGATACGATCACGTCCTGCGGTTTCATCCCCGCCTTCTGTGCGGGCCCGTCCGGGACCACGTCCTGAACGAACACGCCTTGCTTGGCGCCGTAGACATCAAGCAGCGCCGATGTCTTCGAGTCTTCCGGCGGGAAAGTGATACCGATCGAGCCGCGGGTGACCTTTCCTTCTTTGATGATGTTGTTGTAGACCTTCACCGCCATATTGCTGGGAAGCGCGAAGCCAATCCCCTGATACCCGCCGCTTTCGCTCGCAATCATGGTGTTGATTCCGATGACTTCGCCGTTGGTATTGACCAGCGGACCGCCGCTGTTGCCCGGATTGATCGCGGCGTCGGTCTGGATGAAGTGCTGGAAGGTGCTCTTGGTAGTGCGGCCCTCGGTGGGCGGCTCGTCCACATCCCGCGACAACGCGCTGATAATGCCGGCCGTCACCGTCGCCTGGAAGCCGAGCGGCGAGCCGATCGCAATGGCCCAATCGCCCACCTGCATCGAGTCGGAATTGCCGATTTTCGCGGCCACCAGATCTTTTCTGTCGATCTTGATTACAGCCAGATCGGTCAGGGGATCGGTACCGATCACCTTCGCAGGGTACTCCGTATCGTCGCCGGTAAACCGCACCGTGATCTTAGAGGATTTTTCCACCACATGGTTATTGGTCAGGATGTAGCCATTCTTGTCGACGACCACACCCGAGCCAGTCGCACGGGAAGGCGTCTGCTCGCCGCCGAAAGGATTGACCTGGATGCCGCCGCCACCGCCGCCAAAGAAGCGCCGGAAAAGATCTTCGGGGCTGTTGCCGGGGCCATCGCTGTCACCGTCTCCGTTCTCGTCCGGCTGCAATCGGCGGCGCCCGCCGCCGTTGCCGCCAGCGCGCGCCTGGGGGCTGCCGCTGGTTCGGCCGCCGAACTCAACCGAAATATTCACGACCGACGGCCCCAGTTTCTTCGCTACCGCCGCGAACGAACCCTGCATCTGGGTTACGGGCGGAAGGGTAAGGGGAGTGGCGTCCGGCGCCGCGGTGCTCTGAGGCCTCGCGGCCTTCACGCCTGTCTGTACCACGGTCCCGAGCAGAACGCCCAGGGCCAGGGTGAAAACGATCATTGTAAAAGAAAGGAACTTCTGGTTCCGTGCCTTTTCGTAAAAGCTCATACCTGTAATTTCTCCGTTTTGCCGCGTCTCAGTTCAACACTTCTCAGTTCAACCAGCAGAACGCCTGCGAGGATCAATCCTGCTCCCATTTTACCGCGATTCGTCAACACTTCCCCGGTCACCACGTACGACGTAAGCCAAGCCATCGCCGGTTCCAGCGCCAGAATCAGCGCCGCCCGCGTCGATGTGGTGTACTGCTGCGCCCAAGCCATGGCCGTGAATGCCAGCGCCGTAGCCAGCAGTCCCGTTGCCAGCACGGCTCCGGCCAAAGCCGGCGTCGCATGAAATCTCTGGGGCGAACCCGGTAACACCGCAGCCAAAATTCCCAAAACCGCCGCAAACGTTACCTGGACCACCGCCAGCGCCTCAAAACCCACCATCGGAGAAAAACGACCGACGACGACAATATGCAGAGCGAATGTCACCGCACAAAGCAGACTCAGAACGTCCCCGGTGCTCATCCCGAATCTTCCGGCTGGCAGCGTCATCATGGCCATGCCGACCGATGCGATCAGAATCCCGGCGACCTCGAATTTCCGCGGTCTGATCCTGTAGACGAGCGAATTCAGCAAAGGTACCATCGGGATGGACAAACCCGTCAGGAAGGCGGACCTGGAAGGCGCGGTCAGCCGAAGTCCCTCCGTTTGAAAGGCGAACGCGGTGAAGAGCAACGCGCCCGCCAGCAACCCGGCCTTAAAGGCTGGTCGCCTTACCCGCCCGCGCAGGGAACGGATTACACTTCTCCCGCAGATCACCCACAAGGCTGCCGAGGCTACCGTAAATCTCGACGCAAGAAACAGGATCGGAGATATATCCGCGAGCGCGGCCTTGATTACGACGAAGGTGACGCCCCAGATCGCCGTTATACCGAAAAGCGCCAGTTCCGCCCGCCCTCGCTGTGGAACCTTCGGCACGTCCGCTATGCCGCGGCGTCCCGCTGCCCATTCGGTGAAGCCAGCAGCGCGGCGGCCGTCAGCAGTACGCGTTTCAGGCCCAGATCGCGGCCCGTAGGCCGGTACCACTCCGCGGTTGTATGCGCGCCGCCGCCGTGTCCGCCGGCGCCGATAGATACCGCCTGAACACCCATGGAGAGGGGTATATTGGCGTCGGTTGAAGCGCAATCCGGCCGGGCGCGAATTCCGAGATGCGAATCCACGGCCCGCAATGCCACAAGCAGAGGCGCGTCGTTTTCCAGTCTGCCCGCCGGACGCCGCCCGATCTCGCGCACCCTCGCACTCACCTTGCCGCCGGTCGCCCGCGAATTTTCCGTTTCTTCCGCGCGCGAGACCGCCGCGTGGAGCGCTTCCGCAAGAGTATCGATGCGCTGGTCGTCCTCCGAGCGGATGTCGATCTTCACCCGAGCCAGCGCGGGAATGGCATTGATTCCCGACCCGCCTTCGATCAGGCCCGCGTTAACCGATACCCGAGGAATCGCTTTCGGATCAATGGGCTGGCGATCCACGAAATCCGACACCGCTCTCGATAGCGCGTGTACCGGATTGCCGATCCCGAAGTCGCTCCAGCTATGTCCGCCGGGTCCGGTGAACGTTACTTCGAAGCGCCGGCTGCCCAACGCCTGAGTGGTGATATGATCGAGCGCCGCGCCATCCAGGATGAGAAACGCCGATATTTGAGCTAATAACGACGGCTGTGCGCAGATGTGACGCATGCCGCGCAGATTACCTTCGCCCTCCTCACCGACATTCGCGATCAGCAGGAGACGCCGCCACAAATTACGGCTCGCAGCGCCTTCCGACGCGGTTTGTTCCGGCACATGCCGGACCGCGCGGGCGATCGCGAGCAGCGCGGCGAGCCCCGCGCCGTTATCGGAAACGCCCGGGCCCAGCAGAACGCCTTCGGGATCGAGCGAAATATCGTCCTTGATTCGTGGCGCGAGCACCGTATCCAGGTGAGCCGTAATGGCCACCAGCGAGCCGGCCGGATGAGGATCGAGCGACGCCAGAACGTTGCCTTCGCTGTCGATGCCCGCGTGCCAGCCCAGCGCGCGGAACTGCGCCGCCATCCATTCCGCGCGCGGGAGTTCGTGAAACGTGGGCGCCGGAACGCGGCAGAGCTGGAGGTGAATGTCGTTTACCCACTGCTTGTCTTTAGTGAAGTGCTGAAGGGCCTCACGCACGCCGCGGCGATCGGCAAGTTCACCGACGATTCCGGCAGCGGTAGGAGTCTGAATCGCCACTCAGTCCAGCGTAGCGCAGGCGATTTGTGGTCCGGGCGCGACGCGGTCAGCCACCTCTCACCGCCCGCCGGGAGCGCTATCGGCAAACAGTTCCGCAATTCGCCGATTCCGGTAATCGAAAATCCGTGCGACATCGGCGCGCACTTTCACCGCGTTCACTATTCGCCCTACAAAACCAAGGGGCAATCTGTACCGAACGATGTCGATCATCTTTGTCTTTTGCAAACCCGTCCCGTCGCCATGCGCTTCAAATACATGCGTGTGATGCCACAAGCTGTACGGCCCGGACCTTTGAACGTCACTGAAACGATGCGGAGGATCCCACTTGCGAATCTCCGTCCTCCAGTAAATCGGCAGTCCGTGCAGCCGCAGCCGGTAATGGATTTCGGTGCCTGCATGGATGGCGCCGGAGGCGACCGCAAGAATCCGGAAATGCAGCCATGGCGGAGTGATTGCCTCCAGATTGCGGGCATCGGAAAAGAATGCGAACACCTCGCCGATCGGGCGCGAAACCCATTGTTCCCGGCGCAGCGTGTGAAATCTCTTGCCCATCGGTTGCCGATTCGTCGGCTGCCCCCTAAGACCAGCTTATGCGTGCTCCCATTCGATCCAGACGCGCATGAATTCGATTGGCAAACGAAACATCCTTCAGAATCTGCTCGCGAAGCAGTTCCGGGCTGTCGAACTTTCTCTCCTCGCGAACGAAACGAATAAAGCCGACCTCGATGCGCTCCGGCGTATCACCGTCGAACGCATCGAGCAGATAACTCTCGCAACTGAGATCCTGGCCGTGGAAGGTAGGCCGGTAGCCCACGTTGGTGATCGACCTCCAGTTCCCTGCTCCGTTCAGATCGCGCGTCCGAGTCACATAGACACCCGTGGCCGGGAGCAATTCGTTTTCGGGCGCAAGATTCAGCGTCGGCACCGTTTGCTTCGACCCGACGCCGCGCCCCTTTACGACCGGGCCTTCCAGCGCGAACGGCTCGCCCAGCATGCGGCACGCGCGGGAAACGCGTCCCGCTTCCACCAGCTTGCGAACCGCCGTGCTGCTCATGCGCTGCCCGCGCCGCAATATCGACCCCGCCGATTCCACTTCAAATGCGAAACGTTCGCCGAGGCCGCGAAGCGTCGCCAGGTCCCCCGCCTGTTTGTGCCCGAAACGAAAATCTTCTCCCACGATTACATAACGCGCACGGAGGGTCTCCGCCAGCACGGTTCGCGCGAATTCTTCCGGGGAAAGCTGGGCCAATTCCATGGAAAATGGCAGCAATAACGCCGCGTGAACTCCTTCCGATTCCATCCGGCGCAGCCTCTGGTTCACCGTTGTAATCAGTTTCGGCGCTCTCGCCGGCGCCAGCACGCGCGCCGGATGCGGATCGAACGTGAGCGCAACGGGCACGAGTCCGCGTTCAGTTCCGACAGCCACCACCCGCCGCAGAATCTCGCGATGACCCGCGTGGACGCCGTCGAAATTGCCGATCGTCACCACCGACGGCCCGAAATCGGCCGGGACTTCCTCAGTCGCCCGGAAGGCTCTCATGCCGCGCCGTTCACCTCAATCTCAAGGCCGTCCCAGGCGAGAAAGACACCGGTCGGCAGAGTATCCTGAGTCGCAGCGTGCGGCAGGTCGTGGCACATGTGCGTGAAAAAAGTGCGGTTGGCCCGGATGCGTGTGGCCAACTCGATCGCCTCGGCCAGCGTCGAATGCGTCGGATGAGCCTTGTGGCGAAGGGCGTCGAGGAATAACACGTCGAGCCCGTTCAGCTTCGCTATCGACTCATCCGGGACAAAACTGTGATCGGTCAGGTACGCGGCGTCGCCAAAGCGGAAGCCGTAGATTTTTTCCTTCCCGTGCATCAGCGGTATCGGTTCGAATAGCAGGCCGGCGACCTCGAACGGATCGTCGCCAATCGGCTTCACATCGAGTTGCGGGATATGGGTCTTGAATTCCCGCTTGTCAAAGGCGTAGGAAAATACTCGACGAATGGTGTCGGCGGTATCGGGCGCGGCGAAAATCGGGATGGTGCCCTGGCGGTAATTGAAGGGCCGCACGTCGTCGAGCCCCAGTACATGGTCGGCGTGGCCGTGCGTGTAAACGATCGCGTCCAGACGTTCAACGTGAGTGGCGAGCATCTGCGCGCGAAAGTCCGGGGTGGTGTCGACGACGATGTTACGCTGGACGNNGAACCCCGCCGTCGTCGCGGCTGCGGATGAGAATCGACGGACGCAGCCTGGTGTCGCGCGGATCGGTGGAACGGCAGACTGCGCAGGAACAGCCTATGGTTGGTACGCCTGAACTTGTGCCGGAACCCAGCACCCTGATGGTAAGCGACATTCTATATAGCGAGAGCCATTACGCGCTCTGAGACTTCCCTTTCGCCTGTGCATCCCCGGCCGATTCCTCGCGTGCGTGCCGTTCTCTGGCCTCGATGAATCGAAAGCGCAATTCGGTAACGGAATTATCGAGCGCGCGCTGCTCTTCAATGCTGAGATTGCCTTTGGTTTTCTCCTGAAGCATGGCAAGAAGATCGATGTTATGGCGGGCGATTGCGAAATCCGGCTCTCGCTTCTCGGCAAAGGGCAGCAGCCCGAGGTGCATTTCGGCCTGAATACGGAGCGAATAGATCAGAAAATCGAAATCCGCGGGCGGCAATTCGACCGGGAACGAGGATTCATCGTAGACGACCTCTCCCAGGTTCTCGTCGGATTCGCTCACGCCCTCAGTTTACCTCCTGGCGCGTGTTCGGGAGGCAAACAAGGGTGGAACGGCGCGCGAGTCGCTTGTGTCCCGCTGCGGCGTCGCGGGTTCGCCGCTCATTCGGATCGCATCAGGCGCGCTGTCGCGATCACCGCGCCATCGAGCGGTACAATCAAGTCGTTTGGATCGAAAAGATCTGCAGGAACTCTCGAGAGTCAGGCTGAAGGAAGCCACCGCGCTGATGCAAGCGGGTTTCTTCGACGGCGCATACTATCTGGCGGGCTACGCGGTGGAATGCGCGATCAAGGCCTGCATCGCGAAGGGCACCCGGAGGTACGAGTTTCCGGATAAACGAAAAGTGCTCCAGCTATTCCCACAGTTTTCGCGAACTGATCAAAATCGCGGGGCTTGAGGGCGCTCATACCCGGAAGGTGAATGAAGACGTAGAGTACCAAAGGAATTGGGAAGTTGTTCAATCCTGGTCGGAGCAGAGCCGGTACCGGAGAAATCAGGCGGAATCGGCGCGCGAGCTGCTTGTGGCGATTGGTGACAGACGGCACGGAGTGATCTCAAGGATAAAGCGACAATGGTGAGCCTGGATATCGATATTGGCGGTGAGCTTGTTAGTCAGCTTGAAGCTGCGAAAGTCAAGTTGGGCGTAGCCATTTGGGCATGCCTTGCCGAATATGGCGACTGGCGTCTGATCTTCGCCGCGCGCCAATTCGATTCGCTCGACCTCAGGGCGGCCTACGGTGTCCTGCACGATTCGATGAAGGATGCGGGGATTACGCCCGCCCGGGCTCCGGCGGTGATGATACTGCCCATGAACGATCCCTTCATCCGCGATCTCCGCCGGCATTTTGGCAAGGCGAGGAGCGTCGAAGGCATGCGGCTCGGGGGCCAGCTCTTCGGCGACCGGTTCATCGAAGACGGGTACGCTTACCGGATTTCGTAGCCCTACTTCCCTTCCGGCCAGATCTCCACATAATCGAGCGCCGCCACTTCCCGCACATCCGGCACGCCTTCAAGGCGAATCTCATCGCCCGGTTTCAGGGAAACGCCGCTCACGATATGCCGCGTTGAAGTCGATCCATCGAGGCGCGTACCAGGCGACGGGTGTGTGGACTTCCACTCATCCACGACCTTCCCCGCCACCAACACCCGGAACTTCGCCGCGCCAGCCGGGGCAACCGGCCCGCCGCGACCCGCTCCCGGAGGCACAATCGAACTGTTCTGATCGAAATACCGCACATGCAGCGCGAACGTCCCGGCTGGGCCATCATATTTCATGCTTGCCGCGCACTGAGCCACCATGCACTGCACGGCTTTGCCGTCGCCCGATGCCGCTTCCCAGGGTTTTACGGCAACTTCCGTGTAACCATTCAGAGTCATGTTCTCCGCTTCAAAGCGGTTTGGGTAATTCCCCACGCGCCCCTTCGTATCCGCAATTCCGGACGCCCGCAGGAACCAGTTCGACACCGCATCGCGCCACAGCACGGCCTGTCCAGCCTGATACTCCAGCATCTTCAGTACAGACGCATAGCGCTCGTCGTCGACCAGCCCCTTCAGCGATTTCCAATCCTCCACATATCGCACGACTTCAGCCGCGCCCAGATAGTGCGAATCGTAAATCGACTGAATCACCGTCTTGCCCGAATGCAGCACGTAGGTATAAGGCACGTGATGGAAGAACAGCAGCAGATCGTCGGGACAGGTTTCCAGTTGCTCGAACATCTCGCCCACCGCGGGCCGGTATTGCGTCGTGTAACCAGTGCCAGTGGGCGTACGGTCCATCCCCACGCCCTGCGCGTCCGCGCGATGCCACTGGCCCCAACCGTTGTTCTCCGAAGCCTCCACTGAAACGCCGTAATGGTTGCCCACAATATCAGTCAGAGTCTGCAGCCCCAGCGGCCCCGTGTAGTTCTCATACGTCCGCCATGACGACATCTGCATTGCGTCCACCGTATCCACCACCTTCGGATTCGCGCTGAACGTCTGCCGCGTCCACTCGTCGGTAATTCTTTTCACTGAAAGATCGGGATTCCACGCCAGACGCCCGTACCCGTACAAATTCGCCTGCGACATGTGATTGCCCAGCCAGTTCTCATCGAGGCCTACATTCGAAACGCCCACAAATCCGCCCGTTTTCTGGTGAAAAATCTTCCCCGCCACCAGTGCCTTCACCGGCGTCACGCCCGGGGCAGCGTGCATGTTGAACTCCAGCGTCTCCTTCCACATGGGCACTTCGTACATAAGGAAGCGCGCCTGCCCGTTGTACTCCTGCGTGATCTGCACTTCGATCGCCTGATTCGTCTTCTCGAGCGCGCCGAAAAGCGGCGACGGCGGCTCGCGCACCTGGAAATCGATCGGCCCGTTCTTGATCTGGATGATCACGTTATCGTCGAACTGGCCGTCGAGCGCGTGGAAGTTGTCCCACGCCGCGCGGGCGCGGTCGTTCTTCGGGTTGTTCCAGTCCATATGGTTGTCGTACACGAACCCGCGGTAAAAGAACAGCGCGTTATGCGGCTTCAGCGCGCGCGCCACCACGTTTGCCGCATCCGAATGGGACCGCCGGTACGCCGACGGGCCCAGACGACCCTCGGAATCCGCTTTCAGCACGAATCCGCCGATATCGGGAATGGCTTTGAAGATACCGTCGGTCGTCGTCTTCCACCACTGGGCGACTTTCGGATCGAGCGGGTCGAACGTATCGAGTCCGCCGATCTTCTTCGGACTATCGAAGCTCACCGCGAGCGCCACGCGCACACCCCACGGACGCAGCGCGTCGGCTATACGCGCAATCTGCGGGATGAAATCGGGCGACAAAATCTTGGGATCGGCGTTTACGTTGCTGATGGCGCAGCCGTTGATCCCGATGGAGGCGAGCAGCCTTCCGTATTCGCTCACGCGGCTCATGTCGGGACGCGCATTGCCGGCTTCCCAGAAAATCGAGGCTCCGCCGTAGCCGCGTTCGATGGTGCCGTTGAGGTTGTCCCACTCGTTGACCCACCGCACGGGCGCGTAGGGTGTCTGCGTTTCATCCACGTTGACGAGCGACTCTCCCAATGCAATCTTGCGCAGCAGCGCGAACGACCCGTAAAGAACGCCGCGCTCGTCGCCCCCCGCGATCAGCAGATAGCGAGTCCCGCCGGCCGCCACGGCCTTCAGCCAGAACGCATCGGCATCGAGTTTCGCGGGCAGCACCATGTCTGGCACCGCCTTACGGATCTCAGCCAGCGTCCCAAGCAAAATCGTGTCACCGGGAGCAATTGCCCCGGCCCGAAGTTCCCGGCCTAACATCCCGCGAACGCCCCGCACCACTTCGTCGCGCCCGCTCAACTCCATGGCGTTGTTGCCCAGCACTGTTATAGACGGGGGCAGCCCGTTGGTGAATTGCCGCGCCATTGCCGAATCGAGAGGCGCGTATCGCAGCCATGCAGCTCGCCCCGTCTCGGCGTGCGCCGCACAGCAAACCAGTAACCCGAGTATCGACAAACGCAGCTTCATCTTCAATCTCCTCATGAATTCACGCCCGAGGCCAGAAACCCGCCGTCTACGCCAATACACTGTCCCGTCAGAAAGCTCGCGCCGTCGGAAGCCAGCAGCACAGTCAGTCCCACCAGTTCTTCCGCGTTGCCGAAGCGCCCCATCGGCGTGCGCATCAGCAACTCTTTGCCGCGCGGCGTGCCATCGATCAGCTTCCGGTTCAGATCCGTCGGAAAAATCCCCGGCGCGATCGCATTCACCGAAATCCCATCCTTCGCCCACTCGCACGCCAGACTCCGCGTCAGCGACAATACGCCTGTCTTCGCCGCGCAATAAGCGGCCACCTGATGGAACGCCAGAAAAGAACCCAGGGATGCAATATTAATCACGCGCCCGCGCCCATTGGCTTTTAGGGGCTCGTAAAAAGACTGACACGTTCGCAGCGTACCCGTCAGGCTCACATCGAATATGCGCGCCCAATCCTCCTCCGTCGTGTCCTGCACCGGGCACTTCAGCGTCTGTCCGGCGGCATTGAGCAGAATATCGACGCGCCCGTGGCGAGCCAGCACCGCATCGCGAAACCGATCGACGCATTCACGGCTCCCGACGTCGCAGGGGAGGTCCAAAGCCCGGCGCCCGGTCGGCACAACCGTCGCGCCATGCGCGGCAAGTCCCGAGGCCAGCGTCAGCCCCAACCCGGAAGTCGCGCCAATTACGACAGCCACGCGCCCGCTCAAGTCGAATGTGTTCTTATCCGTGTGCATTCTTCAGTACGGAATCGAAGGCATCCGCGCATCTTTCGGATCGGCCCAACGGTCGTTCGGCACCAGCGGCGACCACTCCGGCCGCAGCGGATCGCGATCGTACGCATACCCGCCCAGCTTCTTATAAAGTTCGCTGTACTGCCCCAGTTTCTCGCGATCCAGCTTCACGCCCAGGCCCGGCCCGTTCGGCACCGCAATCGAGCCGCCTTCATACTTCATCAACCCGCCTTCAATAATGTCGTCGGTCAAATGATGATAATGCGCATCGGCAGCGAAGGACAGATTAGGAATGACCGCGCCAAGATGCAGCATTGTCGCCAGCTGAATTCCCAGTTCGCCCGAGGAATGCACTGCCACGCCGATCTGGAAAGTTTCGCAAACGCCCGCCGCTTTCACGCACGCCCGTATCCCGCCCCAGAACGTGGTGTCGAGCAGAATCACGTCGACGGCCGTATCCAGAATATTCGCCGCAAGCTGCTCGAAATTGACTACTACGGTGTTCGTCGCCAGCGGTATCCGCACCATCTGGCGCGTGCGCCTCATGCCGTTCAGCCCGTAGACCGGATCTTCCAGATAATCGTTGCGCAGCCCTTCGATGCCTTGCCCGAACCGAATCGCCTGTTCGGTGGAAAGCACGCCGTTCGGATCGAAGCGGAGCGAGTCGTCAGGAAACGCCCTCGCTAACGCGCGGTACGCTTCAATTTCATAATCCGGATGAAACACGCCGCCCTTCATTTTGTGTGTGGTGAAGCCGAACCGCCGCTTCATCTCCGCGGCGAATGCGACCAGTTGTTCCGGCGTGCGCACTTCGCCTTCGCCCGTGGCCGGATTCGGATAGCGCCAGAAGCAGTAAGTGGCGAAGCCCACGCGGTCCCGCAGGCGTCCGCCTAGAATCTCGCAAACCGGAACGCCCCATGCCTGGCCGAGAATATCGAGACAGGCGAACTCCAGCGCCGCGAGCGACTGCGTGCGGTTGTTATACAGCGATGCGGTTGGGTTCGCGATCAGGTACCGCATCTCTTCGATCCGGGCGGGATCGTGCCCGACGAGCATAGTTTTGAGCGCGCGGAAAGTCGCTTCGGCAGATTCGCCGCCGCCACCCATTTCTCCCAGACCGATAAGCCCGTTGTCGGTTTCCACTTCGACGATGGTGCGCACAAACCTTCCCCAGTGGCAACCGTTCGCGTGGCGCAGAGGGGCTTCGAGCGGCACCGTGACGGTGGTGGCGCGAATATCGATGATCTTCATGGTCGGTTTCTATGTTAACAGCGGGAAGGTTGATGGGGCGCGGAAAAAGCCGTGCCGCTCTGCTAACATCCGCTCTAAGGACGGAAAGTGAGGTTATGGCTGACAACCCAATCATCGCTATTGTCGGTAACGTTAAGACCCACTCTGATGCGCCGGAGGCAGCCGAAGCGCTGGGGTCCGCTCTCGCGAAGGCGAGCCTTCGCATTCTGGTCTATTCGAGCAACGCGGACTTCCTTGAGTGCCGCGTTGTCAAAGGCTATGTCGCCAGCCATACCGCCGCCAAGTGTTCCGTCCAAGTTCGCTATCCTCTTCACGGCGCAAAACCGGAGTTTGCCGAACAACATACGCATCCCGACGTGTTCGATTGGCGTCCCGATCCCAGCCCTGACTGGGAGGTTTCGTTCTACCAATCGCTTAACGACGCGGATGGAATCCTGCTGATGGGAGGCGGCGATTCCACCAAAGTTGCGGGTGTGGTAGCCATCGGACATGGACTCGCCATACTGACCCTCGCTGGCCTGGACGGAGCCGCTGCCCGAGTTTGGGAGAGGCTTCGCCCAGGGCGGGATCTGCCCACTGCGGATGAAATCTCCTTGATGGGACGGCCTTGGTCAGCCGATCAGGCCAGCCAGTTCGCGGGCCTCTTGAACGATCAGATTGCCAGGAAGGTTTACCTTGCAAAGCTTCAGAGCATGACTGAGGCCCGCAGGCTGATTTCCGTGACTTGGCGCGCAATCGTTGCGGTTCTTTTCTTCGTTGGTGCGGTGGCGTGCGTGCCGATCGCCCTGTCGTGGAAGGACGTTCCGGACTCCCTCCTGATCTGGTTACTGTTTTTCTGTCCGCTGTTGGCTGGCGCAGCGGGTTCCACCGTTCGACTGGTCTTCGACACTACGCGGCGCGGAGAGGCACTGTCACCGCAGTCCGGGACGACTACAACCGCGCTGGGCCTGATCGCCGGCGGAGTCGCCGGATTATTGTTCATTACGGCTCAACTAACGACCTTCACGGCGGCGAACGGCCACATAGTCGATCCCGAGCAGGCCCGGAAACTCATACTCTTCGGAGTCCTCATAGGGTTTGTGGCTGGATTAACCATGGACGCTGTTTTCCGCAAGCTGATATCCTCGGACGTGGTCGATGTCAGTTCGATTGAAGCTAAGAAACGTCCGTGATCCGCCATGGTCGAAGAAAACCGACTTGCAGTCTACTTCAGCCACAGTTGGCACGCGCGCGACGTGGAACTCAACCTCCAGGTGTGGAAGGAATTGGTGTCCGAATGCGCTCTCCTCGTAGACGTTCCCGAAGAGCCCGGCGCCGACCCGCCGTACTACATCAACCGCATTGAGGAACTTCTGCGCCGGGCCGACCTCTTCGTCTGTGTTCTGGCTTACCGCGAACCGCCTCCCGGCGAATTGACGGCGGAGGGAGGATCGTTGCGCTGTTCCGCTTACAGCCTGTTTGAAGTCCGGCTGGCTGAACGCGCCGACATCCCGCGATTAGTTCTGTACGAGTTGCGCACTGGGTTTCGGCCACCACGCACCGTTCGTCCGTGGGAAGAATACATCGCATTCACCTGCGGGACCAAAGAACGTCGCATCGAGTCGCAACGATGGACCACAGTGATTCTGGCAAGAGTCCAGCAGTGGAAAGCCTGGGTACTGAGCCATAGGCGGCCGCAGAGCTATGAGCTATCCCGAAGCGCGGCCATTCTGGTTTCTACCCCCTTGTACGAGCGGGTGTCGGATGTTCTCCAAACCGAGTTGCAAGCGTCGGGATATGAAATGGTTCGATGCGACCCGGAACGGCAAAGGAGCAGCGACGTGTTTCGCAACCTACGCGAAGCCGGGCTGGTCATGGCCGAGTTCGGAACAATCGACTCGGGTATCGGGCAGGTATACGCCGCGGCACATGGGTTAGGCTTGCCCGCGATCCGCATGATGTCCAACGCGACCGGGACGCCAGGACTGCCGTGGATACTAAAGGGAGATTCCGGTGGCTTTGAGAAGGATATCGTGTCATGGAGCCAACCCGGTGACCTTGCAGCGCAGCTCGAACCGCGCATATCGGCCATGGACCGGCTCAGTGAGGCGCTTCGCGATAAAGACAGTTTTGACTATCTTCAATCCAAACGGTACGCTCGATTTGTGGTCTTCATCAGCCACACGTTGAAAGTCCCGGACCGAGCCGTTGTGGCGGAGGTCTACACTCTCCTTAAAGACCGGCACATTACTCCGTACGAATACCACGAGGTCAACTCCGCAGGCATCGACTGGAAGGAAGCGCTCAAAGAGTGGCTGAAGAAGACCACGCACTTCGTTGCTATTCTGGATCCGACGTACGAGCAGTCGCCAATGTGCGAATACGAGCTTCGCGAGATTCTGAAGCGAAAGGGCGAGGTTACGATCTTACCCTTCATGATTGGCGGCCGGGACAAACCGAACCCGGACCTCGTTAACATTCACAACGAACTGCTGGCCAGCCCGGACCCGCACGCCAACGCCAAGATCGTCGTTCGCCAGATCATGACGGCACTTGACGATGCCGTGAGCCGATCCGAGTCGGACTGAGGCTGCATGACGGGATGTTTCGACGGCGGATGACGCTCGGGCTCGGTCGCATGGCGGCATACTACCGCAGCCCTGCCGTTCAGGCAGTGGAATACGTCCGAAAACAATTCAGCGTGGACCGGATAGCGTGGCTTTGTGCAGACGACTCCCGTACCGAACCAGAATGCAAGCTGAATCGATCCACGGCGGAGCGGGCAAGAACAGCGAAGCACCGGTCTCGTAGGCCGTCGAGCGACTCGTCGGCTATGACGAATGGTCCGTGCGCGAAGTCGCCAACGGTCACGCGGCCGCCGACCCAGGCGAATTGATCGAACAGGGCGCCGTTCGGGTGCGCCTTCGGTGCGCGGCGGTTCAATCCTGCGCGCGGCTTGCACTGCGGATCGGCCAGACCACGCCCTGGTCCTTCTTCGTCACCGCCGCCAGCCCTTTATACCTGAACTTCTGCACGCGTTGCCCGCGATAAGTCTCGGTCGTAAAAAGATTGCCTTTGGAATCCACGTCAATGCTGTGGACCGCATAGAACTCACCCGGCTGCCGGCCGCCATCGCCAAATGTCGTCAATTCCTCCATCGTGCCGCGCTCGAAAATGTGAATCTTCATGTTGGATCCATCCGCGAGATAAAGATACTTCTGTTGCGCATCCTTCGAAAACGCGATATCGAACGCCGACCCATCGCCCAGTGTCTCCTTTTGCACGAAGACCTCCTTGAGAAAGGTTCCGTCGGTTTTGAAAATCTGGATGCGATCCGCGGTTCGGTCGCAGACGTATAACATCCCGTCGTTCGCCAGCGCCACGCAATGTACCGGATTGCGGAACTGCTGCGCGGGGGGACCTTGCGGATTGTAAGGCCCCGGGTTCGCGTCGTCCGGCACATGGCCGTAAGCTCCCCAATGCCGTTTGTACTTTCCCGTATCCGCGTCAAACACAATTACGCGATGATTGCCGTAACCATCGGCGACATACAACTCGTTCGTCTTCGGGTCGACCATCGTCTTCGCAGGCAGGCGCAAATTGGAAGTATCGTTGCTCCCCTTGCTTTGTCCCGGCTTGCCGATCTGCATCAGGAATTTTCCATCCTGCGTGAACTTGAGCAGAAAGCTGTCGTTCACCGCGCCGGCCGCGCCCATCAGGCTTTCGTCAGCGCCCGACTCCATACCGCGCCCAGTAACCGCGACGCCGCCCTTCGGCGCAGGCGGCGCGGGCCGGCCATTGCCGCCAATCCAGACGTTGCCCTTGTAATCGACGGTGATGCCGTGGTTCGACGAAGGCCAGTCGTAACCCGCGCCGGGCCCGCCCCAGTGCCCGATCAGATCGCCATCTTCGTTGAATTCCAGAACCGGCGGAGCTGCAGCGCAGCACTCGGCGTTTTTCGGCGTCATCGTCGCGTACTGCTCTTTCGGCTCGAGCGATCCCTGACGATGGATGATCCAGATGTGGTCGTTCGAATCCACCGACACGCCGATCACTGCGCCAATCACCCAGTGATTGGGCAGAGGCTTCGGCCACAGCGGGTCCACTTCAAAGCGCGGCGCATGCACGGCGGCGGCCTCCACTACCGCCTTGTCATGCATCAACGACGCGCCCGCGGCCAGAACGACGATGGTTGAGACAATAGTGGCCGCGCCGGAATAAAAGTTTCGCTTCATATGAATTGCCTTCCCGTCGAGTTTATCAGCATTGTGCCGGACCGGGCGGCCGTGCGAGCGCACGGGCCGCGGTGCGCGGCTCCCCGGGGAGGGTGGCGCGGTCACGTCGTGCGCTGTTTCCGGAGAGAGATGGGCGGCGTTGCGTTGGCCGGGGATAGTGGCAGGCGAAACCACCTGCCCCACATTGCGCGCCTTCTTTTGCCGGCGCTCCTGCTGCTCCCGGTTGCCGTTGCCGCGCACGATATCCCCGTCGACGCAACAGTGCAGGCCTTCGTGAAGCCCGCCGGCGACCGCCTCCATCTTCTGATCCGCGTGCCGCTCGAAACCATGCGCGATCTCGACGTGCCGATCGGCCCCGGAGGATATCTCGATCTCGACAAGCTCGCTCCGATGATGCCGGACGCCGCCACTTTGTGGATCGCGAACTTCATCCGCATTTATGAAGACGACGAACCGCTGCCGCGGCATCCTCAGGTGGTCGCGATGCAGATTTCACTGCCCTCCGACAAATCGTTCGCCTCGTATGAACAGGCGCTGGCGCATGTCACGGGGCCGCGACTCCCGAACGACGTGAAAGCCGTCTGGACGCAGATGATGTTCGACGTACTGTTCGATTACCCGATCCAGTCCGACCGCGCGGAATTCTCGATGGAGCCGGCGGTGGACGGGCTCGCCGCGCGAGTCAATACCGTGCTGCGCTTTCTGCCTCCCGGCGGATCGATCCGCGCGTACGAGTTTTCCGGCAATCCGGGCCTAATACGTCTGGACCCCAGCTGGCATCAGGCGGCGCTGTCGTTCGTCCGTATGGGCTTCGACCACATCCTCGACGGGACCGACCACCTGCTTTTCCTGCTGTGCCTGGTGATTCCGTTCCGCCGTTTCCGCGCGCTGATTCCCGTAGTGACGGCGTTCACGGTTGCGCATTCGATTACGCTCATCGCGTCGGCGTATGGCCTTGCGCCGGATGTGGGCTGGTTCCCGCCGCTCATCGAAACGCTGATTGCGCTTTCGATCCTTTATATGGCGCTCGAGAATATCGTGGGCGGAGCGACGGTGCACCGCCGCTGGATCATGGCCTTCGCGTTCGGGCTGGTCCACGGCTTCGGATTTTCGTTCGCGCTGCGCCAATCTCTGCAATTCGCCGGCGCGCACATGCTGGCGTCTTTACTTTCATTCAATGTCGGAGTCGAACTCGGGCAGTTGATGGTGCTATTGCTGATGATTCCGGTGTTGAACGGTCTTTTTCGCTCCGTGGTGAAAGAGCGAATGGGGACGATCATCCTCTCCGCGCTGGTGGCTCACACGGCGTGGCACTGGATGCTGGATCGCGCCGACGCCATGCGCCGGTTTCCTTTCCAGTGGGCGGCCCTGAGCCCCGCGTTCATGGCGAGCGCGCTGCGCTGGATGATTGCGATCGTGGCGGTCGCGGGCGTTGCGTGGCTGATCGATGGCTTGCTGCGGAAGAGGGCAGGAAAATCTGTCACACTGTAGGCCATGCGCAGCTTGATCCTCATTGCCGTGATCGCTTCGAGTTCCGTCCTCCGTGCCCAGACGCCACCGGAGTTCGACGTGGCCTCCGTTAAGCCTGTAGATCCGGGGAACGGCACGGCCTCCTATTCCAGTTCCAATGAATACATGGGAAGCCTTCAGTCCCTCATCAAATCGGCATACGGAGTGGAAGACTACCGAATCGCGGGCGGGCCGAAATGGCTCGATGGCGATAAGTTCCGTATCGTGTTTAAGCCGGCCAATGCGCCGCAGAGAAATCTCATGCTTCGCACTTTGCTGGCCGATCGATTCAAGCTCGTGCTGCATCCCGAAACGAAGGAACTCCCCATTTACGCGCTTGTGATCGGCAAAGGGGGTCCGAAGATGGAGAAGGCGGAAGGGCCCGGCGGCACAGCCAACGGCCCCGCCATGATCCGAGGCACGATGGACATGGCCTTCCTCGCAAGTACACTGTCGTCGACGCTCGGCCGCAGAGTCATCGACCGAACCAGTCTGACGGGGCCGTACAAATTCTCGCTGAAGTGGACGCCGGACGACCGGCCCGCGTCGGCCGACAACAGTGGCCCGTCGCTCTTCACCGCCATCCAGGAGCAACTTGGCCTCAAGCTGGAATCGACGAAGGGTCCGGTCGAAATCCTCGTGATCGACCATGCGGAAAAACCGTCGGAGAACTGACTTCCCCATCGCGTGGCCGACTCAGAATTCCCCGGCAATCCTCAGGTATGACGCATATCGCGCCCTCGCGATTCCGTCCGTCTCCACTGCCTCCCGCACGCCGCATTCCGGCTCTTCGCGGTGCCTGCAATCGCGGAAGCGGCATGCCTGCTCCGCGAATTCAGGAAACGCCGCACGCAGTTCCTGGGCCGTCACGGCACCCAATCCGACTTCCCGAATTCCCGGCGTGTCGATAATGCGCGCGCCGTTGCGCAATTCATGCAAGCGCGCGGAAGTAGTGGTGTGCCTGCCCTTTCCGCTTCCGTCGCTCACCTGCCCGGTGCGCGCCCGGCGCTCTTCCGCCAGCGCATTCAGCAGCGAGCTTTTCCCCACGCCGCTATGGCCGGCAAGAACCGCCAGGCTCCCGGCGAGCAGTTCCCGCAATTCGTCGATCCCGGTTCCATCCGCAATCGAGCAACACACCACCGGCACGCCGGTTTCGCGGTAAACGTCCGCCACCCTCGTATCGCGGCACAAGTCGACCTTCGTGACGCACAGAATTGGCTGAATGCCCCCTCGCGCCGCGGCAACCAGATATCGATCCACCAATCCTGAGCGGAAGGGAGGATCGACGATCGCCGTGACGACCACCAGAACGTCTATATTCGCAGCAATCACGCGCTCGCGAAGCGGATTCGCCGGGTCGGTGCGCGAAAGAGTGGTGCGTCGCCCGGCGATAGCCGCCACCTTCTCGCGGCGGATCGCCACGCGGTCGCCGGGCGCGACGCTCATTTCGGTGTGACACAGCCGCTGCACGCCGTCAACCACAACGGTGCAAACGCCTGGGCCGATCCCGATGACGAGCGAATCCGGCTCCAGTCCATCGTTCGTTTCCCTGCCAGCCGCTCTTTTCGCGGATTTCGCTTTACCCGCCAGAATTTCATTGACGCGCTGATGCCGTTTCATGGCGCGCATGTCCGCCATGCCGCGCTTTTCCTGTCTTGTCATTTTGTCCTATCTCCCTATGCGCCGGAAGCCGTGGCCGGACGCGGTCAAAAAGGACGCGGCTATACACGGAATCCGGCAATGAATTGTTTGGAAAAAGAGACACGTCGGACCGACGGTCCCGGGGAGCTATCGCGAGCGCCGCGCTGGCGCTCATGCGTCAGCGGACAAACATAGGGAGTGAGACCAGGATAGCGCAAATTTTTGTCGCAATCGCGCCCGGGAATCTCGAGGGCCGGCGAGGCCGACCGTTTTCACTCCGGCACCCGAGGTCGACAAATTGCGGTCCGCTCTTGCTTTAACGGCAGTTTAACGGCACAATAACGGCAGTGGCGGATGCCGATAATCCGCCGGCAAGATGCGTTTCGAACCGACGTTTTCCATCACTCCGAAGATTGCCACCAGCCTCATGCGCATCGAGGCGGCGAGGCAGGCGGTGCGGGATCTTCCGGTCACGCCCGCGGTGCTGGCGACGCTGCGGGAAACCGCGCGACTCTACTCCACGCACTATTCCACCATGATCGAGGGCAACCGGCTCACACAGGAACAGGTTTCGGGAGTAGTCGGCCAGCAGCAACATTTTCCCGGGCGCGAGCGCGATGAGAAGGAGGTGCTGGGCTACTACAGCGCATTGGAGAGGGCCGAACAGATTGCCGCCTCCCGCGTCGATGTCACGGAAACCCACATTCGGACGCTGCACGGCCTGGTGATGGGCGAGGGGCGCCGCAGGAAGAGAGCGACGCCGTACCGGGACGGCCAGAACGTAATTCGCGACAGCAGAAGCCAGCGCATCGTGTACATGCCGCCGGAAGCGAAGGACGTGCCGCCGTTGATGAATGCACTGGTGGAATGGATAGCCGCCTCAGAGAGGGATGATCTGCCGTGCCCGCTCCGCGCCGCCATTGCGCACTACCAGTTCGCGACAATTCATCCGTACTATGACGGCAATGGCCGAACGGCGCGGCTGCTCACTACGCTCATTCTGCATCTCGGTGGCTACGACTTGAAGGGATTGTACTCGCTTGAGGAATACTATGCCAGGAACCTGCGCGAGTATTACGGAGCGCTCACCGTGGGCCCCTCGCACAACTACTATGAAGGCCGCGCCGGAGCCGATATTACGCGGTGGGCGGAGTATTTCTGCGAAGGTATGGCGGACAGTTTTGAAAGCGTGCAGCGCCGGGCGCGGGAGGCTGCGGAAGCCGGGGCCAGCGACCGATCGAGGGCGCTGCGCAGACTAAATCCAAGGCAGCGCAGAGCACTCGAATTATTCCGCGAGAACAACACGATAACCAGTCTCCATGTGGCAATGCTGTTTGGCATTTCCCAACGGACTGCCCGGAGTATTCTGAGCGACTGGGTTCGCGAGGGATTTGTGGTCGTGACGGATCCCGCAAAGAAAAGCCGGAAGTACGGTTTGGCGGCGGAGTTCGCGGAATTGCCGTGAGCGCGCATGCCTGGCTATCCGCCCTGCTCCGCGTGCGCGCGACGGCGATTTCACATCACGGGGCGGCGCGGACTCCGCCGGGCCCGTTATCAAAGCTTCAATATCGTCGCCCAGTCAAGGGCTTCGGCGGCGGTCGTCCCGATCTGTACCAGCAGCGGGATCGAGTTCACGTCCGCCTCATCGATATCGCTCGGCAGCGGGGCGTTGAACGTCTGCCGGATGCCGGGCCATTGGCGGTCCGTGGCTTGTTCGGCCAGCGACTTGCTGCTGCTGACGAGGGAACCCGTCACCCAGCTGATGCCGGACAGAAGATCCCCGGGCGGCGGCGGAATCGTCGGCGGAGTGTAGGTGCCGGTCCCGAGCGAGATCACGAGGGCCTCCGCGGGGTCGATGTCGCCATAGCAGTCTTTTGTGTTAAACGCCTCGACGCAAAGCTGGTAAACGGGATCGGCAAGCGACACGGTTCCGCCGTCGGCGAAGTAGCCGAAACCGGGAATCAGCCAGGGCGCCTGATACGTCGTCGCGCATGCGCTGGCAACGGCCGCGTCAACGAGAGGGGCCTTCCCCGTGGTGCCGGCGTTTGTAGGCGCATCTCTGACGAAATACCACGGGTCGCCCAGCATGTTCCCGGCCGTGATCATCATGCCGATGGGGGAGTCGTTGATCGTCATCCCGGCCTGTGCGCCGAGTGTTTCGACCACCACCTGGTGCAGTACCTTGTTGTCGAACATGTTGCCCGAGAGGATCAGCTTCGCTTTGCGTTCGAGGGAGTTAGTCGGGCTGAAGATTTTCGGTCCGCTCGTGGTGTAAGTCTCGAGCGAAGTTGTGGCCGGGATTCCAGCCACTATCGTCGCCGTCAGCAGGGCGCCGGTCGAAGTCCCTCCGACGAAATCGAAAATGTCGCGTGTCAGTTTACCGGTCTGCTTTTCAAGCGCCGCGAGGGCGAGGCAGGGGATGATTCCCCGGATGCCGCCGCCCTGAATGGAAAGTAGTCTTTTCATAGTTGCTCCTTGAACTCTATGTGATTCGAATATCGAAACCGATTCAGTCTATCGCAGAATTTCCCGGCAAATCCAGTTCCTGCGCGGGAAAGTGTGTACCGGCGCGAGTATATCGTGTTACATTCTGTGTCAAATGACAAGAAGCCGTTCGGTGCCAGGCTATCTGGCCCGGAGAAGCGCACCGCGCCCGTTACCGGCGCGAGATGGTGCCGCACTACCTGTCACGCGCGGTTGGGCGGAAGTTTCCCACAGGGCGGTCCGCCGTAAAGCCGCGGGTCAGGCGCGCGCGCCAACGCCGCCTGCGCGAATCTCCAGCAGCAACATCGCGCTTTGCGCCAGAGCTCTGATCTTCGTTTTCTGATCTTCACTTAGCTGACGAGGCGCCGTGTCGATCACGCACAAGGCTCCCAACGCATATCCATCCCGGTTGATCAGCGGCATGCCGGCATAGAACCTGATATGGGGTTCGCCTGTCACGAATGGGCTATAGGCGAACCGTTCGTCGAGCAGTGTGTCGGGCACCACGAAAAGTTCCCGTCCACAAATGGTATGGGCGCAGATCGACGCATTTCGATCGGTCTGGCATACCGGCAGAGTCACGTTGGCGGACTTGATCCATTGCCGATCGCCGTCGATAAACGTGAGAAGGGCGATCGGAGTATCGCAGATTGAGGCGATAAGAGTAGTGATATCGTCGAAAATCTTCTCCGCCTTCGTATCGAGGATTTGATAATGGCGAAGAGCCTCCTGCCTGGCCTCCTCGTTAGCCGGAATGGGTGCAATCATAAATGCGGAATTCCTCCAGTTAGTGAGACTATAGCAGTAAATTGTACGTTGTCCTGTGGCGTCGGCGGACCGATTTGTCCGGCCCGTCCCGGTTGCGCGCGGATCCCGACCGTCCGACCGGGCCTCAGCCGGAAATGCCGTTCGCGGCCCGAATGTGAGGGAAACCTCCGGGAAATTCCCGGCACCGGATTTCCGTCGACCAGGTTCCCCGTCATCTGCCCGACGAACCAAATCCACCCTCGCCGCGCACCGATTCCGATAAATCGTCGCCCTCCATCCATTCCACCGCTTCGTAGCGGGCTATCACCATCTGTGCAATGCGGTCGCCCGGATGGATTTCGAACGCCTCCCGGCCAAGGTTCTGCAAAATAACGCGGATCTCCCCGCGATAGCCAGGATCTATCGTCGCCGGGCTGTTCGGCAGGGTGATCGAATGCTTCAGGGCGAGGCCGCTGCGGGGACGAATCTGCGCTTCGAAACCCGGGAGCAGTTCGATGGCAAGTCCTGTCGATACCAGTTTCGTCTCTCCCGGCGCCAGCGTCACCGATTCGACGGCGTGCAGATCCATGCCTGCGTCCTCTTCCGGCCCATGGGCGTAACGCGGGATTATGGCGTCCGCGCGAAGTTTGCGAATTCTGAGTCGGTGTAAGGTCAATCGATATCATAACCGTTTGGCGAAACGAGTCATCACTATCGCTCCCTTGCCGCCGGAGAAAAGCGCGTATGCGCTGGCGCGCTACAGCCGTTCGGCCGATTCGATCCGGGAGTCGATCGAATGGGTCCGCACGCATAATTCGCAGCAATTCCTCGAGAGTTTTTACTTCCAGTACGGGCACCAGTCGATCGCCGATCTCGGTCATACTGTGCTGTGCTTTGAAGGCATCAGCGAACTGGCGGCGAGCGAGGTGGAAGACGAAGTGCTNNCAGGCCGCGGAATACCAGACGGCGGGATGTGCCCTGATCGCCGCCTATAAAGATATACACGCCCGCATGGACGCTCATCTGCGCGAGGCATTGCCGCAGCCCGAGTCGATGAAACCCGAAGCTTACAGGCGAAACATCGCCGCGCGCGCGTTCGACGTCGCCCGCTACTGCCTGTTCTGGGGCGTGCCGACCAACGTGGGGCAGGTCACGAGCATCCGCACGCTCGAAAAACAGATCAAACGGCTACGGGTTTCGGAATTCGCGGAGGTGCGGGAACTCGGCCTTGAAATCGCCGAGGCTTGCGCCGCGCCGCCTGAGTGCATCTGGGACGACGCCAACGCCGAGCCGATCGCTCCGACTCTCGCAAGGCACGCCGAACCGGACGAGTATATTCAGCGGTCGCATGCGGATTTGACGGAATGGGCGAGACAGAACCTGAGGCTTGAACCGCGCACGGCCCCGCGCGTCGACCTGTTGAAACCCGATGACGTGCTGACGGAGATTGCGGCCACCCTTCTCTACCCGGTCTGTGCCCATTCCTTCCGCGCGCTGTACGAAACCCTGCGCGGATGGAGTTCCGCACGTCGTGGCGAGGTGCTCGACGTGGCTCTGAAATCGCGTGGAACGCGCGACGATTTGCTGCGCGGATTCCGTGGCGGGCAGTATTGTTTCGACATGTTGATCGATATCGGCGCGTATCGCGATATGCACCGGCACCGGCGTTGCCACCAGTATCGGCAGGCCTATTCGGGAGAGCACGGCTATGAATCGCCCGCTGTGCTTGCCGACGCGGGCGCTCAGGATGCGTACACGGCAGCCATGGATCGGGCGTTCGCGGCAATGCGGGCGTTGCCCGATCCCGGTCGGCAGTACCTGCTGCCGTTCGGCGCGCGGTCGCGGTTTTTGTTTAAGATGGATTTCGCCGAAGTCGAGTACATCGCGCGAGTTCGAAGCGGCGTCAAGGGGCATTTCAGTTATCGGGACGTGGCGTGGCAGATGAAACAGCGAGTGGATGAATTGGAGCCTGAACTGGGCCGGCTGCTCCAGGCGACGCCACCCTGGGTGGAAGATCCGCTGAAGCGGTAGTCGGTGGCGCGAAGCGTCACGACTGAATCGACCACAGTGCCACGCAAAATTTACCGATCTTTTCGCGGCATCGGTTCGTATGAGAAAACATGATTATGACTCGCACTGCATCGTTTAGCGTCGTCGCCGCTTTTTTCCCGGTTCTCGCCATCGCGCAAACCGCGCCCGCGCGCCTCGAATTTGAGGTCGCTTCGATTCGCCCGGTCGCGCCGCAAGAGGCCCGAGTCGACATCGGGATGCATATCGACGGGTCTCAGGTGCGCTTCAACTTTCTCTCTGTTCGCGATTGTATGAGGATCGCGTGGCAAGTGCCGGAATACCAGATTATCGGGCCGGACTGGGTCGCATCGGACCGCTTCAATATCTCCGCCAAGTTGCCGGCGGGAAGCACGCAGGATCAGGTTCGGGAGATGCTCCAGAATCTGATTAAAGACCGCTTTAAGATGACGATTCACACGGAAAAAAGGGAGTTCGCCGTGTATGCGCTGGTGCCGGGCAAGAACGGCCTTAAGCTGACGGAATCGGTGCCGGACGCCGCAGGTCAGGCGGCAGCGCCGTCGAAGGCTCTCAATGTAAGCGCCAGCGGCAGTGCGGCGGGCGTCTCGGTCGATTTCGGAAACGGCTCTTACTACACCTTCGCGGACAACAAACTGGTCGGCCACAGGCTGACGATGCAGCAGATCGTCGACACACTTTCCCGGTACACGGACAAGCCCGTTGTGGACATGACAGGCGCGCCAGCGACAGCGCACTACGATTTTTCGTTCGAAATCACGGCCGACGATTACCGGACCATGCTGATCCGCACGGCGCTTAAGGCCGGAGTCAGCTTGCCGGCCGAAGCCGTCCGACTTGCCGATTTGCCAATCGATTCACTGCTTTCGGACATGGAATCGGTCGGTCTGAAACTGGATTCGCGCAAAGCGGCGCAGGACGCGCTCGTTATCGATCACGCCGACAAGACGCCGACCGAAAACTAACGAGTCGGCAACCATCGCCGCACTGGTGCCAGTCTCGTCGGCGAAAACGTTTACGAAATGATTCACGCGCTTGAAACTCCGCGCCTGCTGTTGCGCCCGCTGGAACTGGCCGACGCGGAACAGGTTCAGCGCATTTTTCCGGAGTGGGAAATCGTCCGATTCCTCGCGGCGACCGTACCTTGGCCTTTTCCGTCCGATGGCGTGCTCACTTACTACCGCGATCGTGCGCTCCCCGCGATGGAGCGCGGCGACGAGTGGCACTGGTCGCTGCGGCTCAGGACTGACCCTGCCACCGTCGTAGGTTGCGTAAGTCTGCTGAAGGGGAAAGACCACAATCGCGGTTTTTGGATCGGCCTGCCGTGGCAGCGCCAGGGGTTGATGAATGAAGCCGCGGATGCTGTCACCGACTATTGGTTCGACGTGCTCGGTTTTCCCGTAATGCGCGTCCCCAAAGCTGTTGAGAACACGGGGTCCCGGCGCATTTCAGAAAAACAGGGGATGCGAGTCGTGGCCGTGGAAGAGCGCGCCTACGTCGGCGGAAGGTTCCTCACGGAGATCCGGAAGATTACCGCCGACGAGTGGCGGGCGCATCAAACTGAAAAGACCCGGGAAGCGATCTGCGAACGGGGCGGCTTCATCCGATGAGCCGCCTTCTTGCAGAGGCCTTACGGCCAGTTGTTCAGCAGATTCCACACGTTTACCGAGCCGATCCCGCTGGGGAAATCCCAACCGGTATTGGTGGTGTAGGCCGGTTGGTACGCCGTGTTCGACGTGGAGAGAATGCCATACGTCAGTCCGTATCCCGGCGGCAGAAAACAGTTATTCAACGCCGTACCGTTGGCCTTGCAAACAACCACGTTGTCGCCCTGCGTCACGTCGTAAAACACGCAGCCGTTGCCAGTCGGATTCACCGTCGTCGAATTGCACGTCGGACTCCCGGCCGCTCCGTATTCGGATTTCGCCAGCGAATAGTACACGGTATTTGGATTCCCCCAGCGGCTCTTTGTCTTTTCGTTGATCAGGGCCTGAATTCCGGCCATGATGGGTGAAGATATCGACGTCCCGCCGAAACCGGCCCAATTGCCGGGCGCCCCCGAGCAGGTAAAGCCGCCACCGACGTTCGGATCCGGATTCGACCAGCATGCGACGTAGTAAGACCCCCAAACGCCGTTTGCGGCGAACAGGGAAACGTCCGGGATATCGCGAACGCCGTCGCCCGGATTGCCGACTAAGCCTTGCTGCCACGCAGGCTTCGGATATCCCGCGCAGCTGCCGCCAACGATGCCGAACGAAGATGGCGAACCCGTGGCGCAGGCACTCGGGCCGCCACTGCCGCCGACCGCGTTCAGGAAAAAGTTCAGCGGACCCGACGGACTGGTAACTGCGGCGTTATTGCACAGGCCGAGCGGACTGATGCCAAGGAAACCGGAAAGAAGTCCGCCGGCGCAGGAATCGTTCCACGGAACCTCCTGAATGTAGGAAAGCGCGGAACTATACAACATGGCTGGCGCCGTGCTGTTATTCGGGTTCCAGTACACTCCGGGATTTATGCCATTCGCCACGTAGCCGAAATCCAGACCACCAACGGAAACGTTATACGGAGTGGAAGTAAACCCGCTGACTGTAATGCCGTGCCTCGAAGGATTGCCAAAGTCGGCCGAGGCTGCGCCCTCGTCTCCCGATGAGACAAAAATGGAAACGCCCTCCGCAACGGCCTGTTGATAAGCCAGGCTATACGCAAGATTTCCCGCAGCCCCCAAATAGGTTTCGGCCTCGCCGTAACTGATGCTGACTACGGATGGCAGGCTCTTGCCGTTAAGTATGTTCTCCAGGGCAAGCAACCCTCCGAAGGTAACGCTGGTATCTTTGCAGGCAGCCAGAAGAATGGTGGCATTCGGCGCGGTCGCCGTCGCCCACTCCACGTCGAGAGCCGCTTCGGCATCGTCTCCGTAGCCCGGATCCGTGGGCAAACCCTGAAATCCGGGATTAATGCAATTCCCGGCTCCCACGGGACTCACCTGGTAGACACCGCCGCTCGGATACGCGCTGTCGAGCCCGAACTTGTGCCGGAAAACAGCGAAGTCGTTGATCGAATACAAATAGGTATCTTCGAGCACCATAATCGTCTGGCCCGCACCGGTATAACCTGCGGCAAACGCCGGTTTGATGTTATAGATCGTCGCAATGTCGCCGGGAACCAGCGGGTAGACCGTGCCGTTTTGATTGGTGAACGTATACTTCCGCCGCGGTACCAGCAGAGGCTGAGGACGGAAGTCGTGCAGGGAAACAATCCCTTCCACAGCGGGCCGCAAAGCCGCGGGGATCCGCGGATCGCTCATATTGGCGATGTGCTTCACGCCGTTCACCTCCAGGTTGTGGATTTCCGTGTGATAAGCGTTGCGAACCTGGCCGGCCGTTCCGCTGAAATCGACCACAAGTCCGGACGGCTGCACTCCATGCACGGTGAATCCCTTCGATTTCAGCCAGCTGGTGACCACCTCAACGTCCTGCTCCGCAACGCCAAATTGCGCCGCAAACTCTTCGGGCGTCAGCCAACGATGAAAACTCGCCGACTGCGGATTATGCAGATCGTCGATAAACTGCTTCAGGGCCGCCTCGGATTCCGGCGATCGCTGTAGCTGGAGCAGCATGTGATCGAGAAGGAAACTGTCCGGTACAATGCCCCTGTCGTTCTCCGCATTGGCCGCTGGATGCGTATTTCCCGCAAGGACGACCAGCTTCGATTCATCGACGGAATCGTGAATCGTCGGCACCGGCCGCGAGGCCGCCTGAGCAAAAGCTGCGCCTGAGGCCAACACGGCCCCGATTGCGAAGGCCAGACTTCCGACATTAATTCGGTTACTCATTTCGATTAAAACCTCCCGAGAATGGATTTTCGACATGCCAAATCCTGCATTTGCGGAACGCGGCCCTTCTATTAATGTAAGTAGTCTAAACCCGAATGGCCATCGTTGTAAACAAAAATGAGGAATAATCCGCGATTGCTATCGGAGAACGCTGTCGCCAATCATTTCACTGTGCTGGCCATCCACTGGACAATCCAGTCCTGCGTCGCGGCCGGCAATCTTGTGAAGTCCCAGGGTTCGTAGAGTCCGAGCTTGTCGTCCGCGTTCTGCATTGCATAGACTTTTCTGGCCCGATCCACCGCGGCGTGCACGTCGGCCGCCGTCCCGTCCCGATCCAGCTGAGGCTCCACGATGAGCGCGGGTCTTGGCGAGATGGCCGCGATCAATTCGTCGTAATCGTACGGTATCTGCGATTCGTGTCCGATGAAGAAGCCGAGCCTCGGCATCAGCCCGCGCTCCACGCTGTAACGCGCGATGCCACCGGTGCCTCTTGCCGCCGTATCGGTGCGCATCGGCGTGAACCCGGAAATAGAGACGACGCCTTTCACACGCGCGTCCAGCGCGGCGGTATAAAGGCCAACCATGCCTCCCATCGAATACCCGAACAGGGAAATGCGTTGCGAGTCGACGAGCGAATCCTTTTCGAGCGCGTCAATAGCGGCGCGCGCGTCCTCCACCATGCGCCCCATCTGCGACCAGTGCGGGTATCGGTCGTAGAACGGCCCGGACTCCGCCATGCGGCTGCCGAAACCGCTTTGGTCGTAGGCAAGCACCGCATAGCCGGCCTGCGTGAGCGCGAGGATCGGATGAAGATCCGATCGATAAACCCACATATAGCCGAGCGGATAACTGTAACCGTGGAGCCATATGACAGTTGGAAGTTTGGTTCCGGGCGGTGTGTTGGCCGGATAGTAGAGATCGCCGCGCACGTTGTAGCCGAAACTGATGCTGCGGGAAACGGTCTGGCTGGCCTGCGGCTGCAGCCATCCGAAAGACGTGCCGCCTCGCTGGATGACCCACTGGACAAGATCCGGGACCAACTGGCCGGGGTTCGAGTTGGTCGCCGTGCCACGTCCGGCGGCCGCTGCTCCGCCCCGGCCGGCGAGCGCAAGACCCGATCCGCCACGCCCACCGATGGCCGCAAAGCCCGAACCGCCGACCGCGCCCCTGCCCGGAAATCCGCCGCGACCGGTGGCCGGCGGCATCATGGCCGGTTCATCGCCGAGCATCCAGGCGATCGATTTACGAATGTTATCGGCCTTGGCGGTCCAGTCGGAAACCGACGACGGAGTGGCGCTCGAAACCCGGCGAGGATACTTCGTCAGGTCGACCGTTTCTTTGCTGTTTGCTCGCCACTTCTCCAGATCCCACGGAAACAACAGATGGTTGTCCCATACCCGCGTGGAACGGCCGAACTGGATATCGAGCCAGTCGATGCAGGCTTCCTGATCGTTCGATCCGTGAAAGCCGGGCACGCGAAGCAAACCCAGCCGGTCCGGCTGCCCCAGAAGCTTGTAGACTTTGAGCGCCGAGTAATAAGCCTGTTCGTCGCCCCAGGTATTGGAGACTTCGTCGTTGAGTCCGTACTCGATCAATACGGCGCGCGGCGCAATCCATGCGATGAGCAAATTGCCGTCGATCGGCAGCCTGTCCTCGCGGCCCGAGAAAAAACGAAGCCGGGGAATAAACCAGGTGGGGAAAGAGCGCGTTGTGGTCTCGATNNTCGTCAAGCGCGGCCCCGTAGGCGGCCATCTTGCCATCGCGCGAGTAGCCGAACAGCGCAATGCGTTTCATATCGACTTCGGGCAGCGTCGCCAGGTAATCGACCACCATCCCCGCCGCCCAGCCACGGCGCGGAAGCAGCGCGAAATCGTAATCCGGATAAAGCTGCGCCAGCGCGGCGGCATCGTCCATCCCATCGTTGGCCGCGAAACCGGCGGAGATGTAACCGCGCCGGAGCAGCGCTGGTCCCCAGCCGGCGAGCGACGGGGCCATCAGCACCGGAAACGGCCCTTTGCCGTCGGGAATCATCACCTGAACGCGCATCGTGCCCTTTCCGCCCGGCCCAAATTCCAGGCGCACATTGCGAATGAGATAGCCTTTGCCGTGCGTTTCATCGAGCGCGACGGCGCGGTCGAGTTTCGGCCGTTCGGGGAAGGTGCCCGTCTGGTATTTCTCAAACAATTGCCGGATTTCCGCGCGGCGCGCCTTGCATTCGAGCGGCGTACGCACGGGACGGCCATCGAGAAATTTCAGCGGATCCGGAAGACCGTTGACGCGCGGCAGGGCATCGAAATCCGGCGGCAATTCGCCGGTTTTATCGAGCCACTGTCGGAATGAAGGGACGTCGGGCAGGATGCCCTGAAGTTTCGTCAGGTACCGGCGGCGCTCGTCGGGCGTGAGGGCGTGAAGTTGGGGAACCGCGCCAACAAAAACGAGCAGAATGACAACGAAATTGCGGCGGCACACGGCAGGTCTCCTGAGCATTGGGCTGATTGGAATGGTATCAAAGTTACAAGGCGCCGTGGGGGAACTTTCGGAGCTGCGCCGACAAACACAGAAGTGAAACTATTAAGGCGTTTTCAATAAGCAATGTCCGTTCCAGGTCCTGGTCGCCGAATCACATTTGCAATCTGCGGTTTCGCCATCGCCGCCTTCGCCATCGCAGCCGATACAGTTGCCAGTCTGACGGCGGATAAAGTGCGCAGCGGGATTGCGGCGAACATCCTCGCCGCGCACGGGATTGCCGCGGTCGAGACTCTCGAGCATACGCGTTACGAGAAGAAAAAGAAGAACGCAACCTGCGCGGAACTCATTGCCGCCGGGTTTGAAGGGTCACGAGGCACCTTCGTCTGGCACGACCGTCTGCGGCTGGAAGTAACTTCGGGGCCCGCGGCCGAAGTCTTCGCCCTGACGAACCCCGGCCAACTCGAAAAAAGCGATGTCGGCGGACTCGTGAGCGGCGGCGGCAGTGGGGAGTTCAGCACGTTTCTCCGTAATATCGTCACGAACGATGCCGATCAATTCTCGGCTCACGGAGTGCAACAAACATCTGGCGGTAGCCTCGCCGAGTTCGCGTTTGAAGTGTCCCTGTTCAGGAGCCATTTCGAGTACGCGGCCGGCCCGGCTTCGTACCACGGTTCGCTGTTTGTCGCCCCCGAGACAGGCGAGTTAAAACGGTTGACGATGGTGATGGATAACAAGAGCGATGCCTGCCGCCTCCAGTACAGCATCGACTACGGCCGCGTCAAAGTGGGTAATCAGGAGATCGTGTTGCCGCAGATTTCCACGTCGGACTTGCTCTACACCGACGGCACGGAACTCCATACCGAGACCCGCTACTCGGCGTACAACTGGCCGCAACTCGACCTGAGCCCGCCGGCGAAGTCGACGCCACCGACGCCTCTTCCGGCCGGTCTCCATCTGAAAGTGCGGCTGCAGGACCCGATCGACGGTACTACGACCGCGGCCGGCGATCCCGTGATCGGCATTGTTCGCAGCGAAGTTAAAGACAGAGGCGCGGTCCTGATTCATGCGGGCGATCGCCTGCACGGACGCATCGCGTTACTCGAACAGTACATGTTGAAGTACTGGCAGGTTGGTGGCGTGGAAGGCGCGCCGGACCCGCGCTGGAATGTCGGCATCGTGTTTGAAACCATCGAACGCGGAACGGGCTCGCAAGCCGTGGAACAACCGATATCGCTCGACCCCGTGGATGACGGAGATCGGTCGCCTCACGACGCCCCGCTGACTCCCACGCAACTCCAGCAATTGCGTCCAGCCGGCGGTGGCTACTTCCGGGTTTACAGGAAAACGCTCTTGCTGGACCAGAAGTTCGAGTCCGAGTGGGCAACGCGCTGACGGTGGCCGCGAGTCCGGAAAGCAGCGCAACCACCGCGAGAGACGCGAACGCGCCCTCCCAGCCCCTTCACCGACACGCTGGCTACACCGTTCCCGGCCAGAACGCCCCCGAGGTATCAGTGCCATCGGTAATTCCCGAAGCTGCGGCGTTGCCCTGTTTCCCGCCGAAATCGAGCGAAATCGCCCCGGCGAGGTGCGAATAAGGCTCGCTCAGCATGAAAGCGACCAACGCCACCAGCGCAACGGGCGTCACTTTCGACCCGCCGAAGTGTCCGCAGGCGGGCAGCGCGAGCGCGCCGGCGGTCAGCAGCAGTCCAAAAAAATGATAATCGCCCGCCCGGATTTGCCAAGCCTGTCGCTCAGAACGCCCGCCACCAGTACCGAAAGCCCGCCGAACAGAGGGAACAGCACGGTCTTTTGCGCGGCATCCGCGACGGTGAGGCCAACGGCGTAAACTACGCCGGCGTCCAGAGATTGAACGTCTCGCGCAGAATCGTGACTCCAGCCGAAAGCTGGCACACGAGCCGGAACGCGCCGCTGCGTGCAAACGTTCCGAGAAACGACCGAAGATTTGCCGGCACCGCGCTGTCGCCTTCCTTCTCGAACAGGTTGGCGGGATTGGCCGCGGACTCGGCTCAGCCGATCCGCTCGGGCGTCTCTTTCAGAAGCGCAAGGGTTTAGCGGGAACAAAACGCCAACAAGAGTGGCCAGCCTTTCCGAAAAACCCCGGTCGAGCGGCAACTGGCGGCCGACATCGTCACTGACGACGCCCACTCTTTCGCAGCGGATTGTCTCTTCGGTATCGAGCAGATGCCCGATATCGTGCAGCAGCGCCGGATCAATTCGTCGCCCGTCCCGGCCTGGCGCGCGTGCCAGGCGCAAACGCGCGCGCGTGCCAAGAGCGTTGTTCGGAATGCGCGAGTTTGGTGACCGCTTCGCCGTAATACTGCTCACCAGCCGGAATCGGTCCATGGGGAAACCTTCGTTCACTGGGCTATCAGCGTGGGCGGCATCATTCTGGCGGAAGAGTGTCTCCATAGCTGGAACCCATCTGTTATTGCGCGGGTTTACGGTTTTGCGCGTGTCCCAACGACGGGCCAGGATGGCGGGCAAGGGTTCGGATAGAACGACTCCGTCGGAGCCGCACTGTGCCAGTTCCTGTCCCGACGGGTTGAGCGAATGTTTCAGCAGGTGCGGCGATTTGCTTGCACACGGCTGCCCGGGGATGGCCCAGAACGTGCTCTTGTTTTTTTTGATACGACGCTTGAAATCCGAGACCATAGGCTATACCTGACTTAAATTGCCGATTCCAATAACCGATGCTGGCCCAGGAGGGCCTGACCATGCCCGCGAGCGGAAAGAACCGAGAGAACCGAGCTAGCCAAATGAATGAAACAGAAACAGCATACGCATTTCCGAGCGAAAAGAAGGAACCGATCGGCGACGCGGCTCACGTTCGCAACGCAATTGCGCGCTTTAATCAGGTGAAGGGCGTTACCGACACCGAGCGCACCGCCGCCTGGAAGCGAATCCAGGCCGCGGCCCGCGAATTCGGCGTGGACATGCACGAAGCAAGCTGGCACGATCTCGCCCATGGAGGGAAACAATAAAATGACAAACTTAACCGGAAAGAAAATTGCGATTCTCGCAACCGACGGCTTTGAGCAATCCGAACTTCTGGACCCTCAACGCGCTCTGCAAGCCGCCGGCGCCGAGACCAGAATCGTCTCACTCAAAAAAGGCACGATCACAGGCTGGACCGCAAACAACTGGGGTGAGGCAGTGGCTGTGGATCTCGATATCGACGAAGCGAAGGCGGAAGATTTCGACGGGCTTCTTTTGCCCGGCGGCGTCATGAATCCAGACCGCCTGCGCATAAATCCGAAAGCGGTCGCGTTCGCACGGGCATTCTTCGACACCCATAAAATCGTGGCCGCAATCTGCCACGGGCCCTGGCTTTTGGTGGAAGCCGGTATCGTGAAAGGCCGGACTCTTACTGCGTGGCCTTCTCTGAGGACCGATATCGTCAACGCGGGCGGCAAGTGGGTGGATCGCGAGGTGGTAAGCGAAGAACGCCTGATCACCAGCCGCAAACCCGGGGACATCCCTGCGTTTAACCGCGCATTCATCAACGCGCTGGAAGGCGTGTCCGTCAAAGCCGCGGCCTGACAATAGTCCGCCGTCGCTCTGGTCGCTCCTGCCTGGCCTGCCCGCTGTTTTGCCGCTGCGCACGCCCGCAATCGCGGTACGAGCCGCGCACGGCGCATTCTCGCTTCTCCAGCTTGCACAAAGCGGCGGATATTCCCGCCCGCACCTCGCCCCACCCAAGCGCGATATACAGATGGACCGGCCCGATGAATTTGAATTGGTTTCAATTCAATGACAAAGCGGATAAGATTTGGCCCTGGCTCTTGTGCAGCCCGCGGCGACGAATTACTATCTTAAAAGCCGCTGGCGGAGTTTTGCAGCCACGGCAACACACAGTGGAAGAATTCCGGGAGCATCCGTGACTAAAAAAACCCTTCGGCATTTCCTCGTAGCTTGCTTCTCCCTGGGCTGGGCATCGATCGCTCATGCCGACATCTTTGTCACACCAACCTTCAACACTTCCAACCAGGTTCAACCGCCCGACACGACCGATTATGAGGGCGCGTTTTACGATTTCTCCAGCACATTCCCTCCGGATCCCATCCTGATCGGCACGTTCAACTTCACGATTCCCGCGGGGTTTTACGCCACTGGCGCCACGATTTCCGGGACGTTTGGCGACCAGAACATACCCGTCACCGCATTGACCGACCTCTTCGTGAATGGAACCGTCGAAGTCGGCGGATGCGACTCCGTAGGCGATCCCTGCGCCTCCGGCACCATCAGCGGATCGCTTGTGCCCTGGTCGCGCACGTTCGATGCCGCCCAGTTGGGTTTTCCGGGCCCGGGCTTCGCAGCCGGCTCCCTGGACTTCAGCGCCGTTCAGAACTCCTTCGGCGCAGTCATCGTCGGTACTCCGGTTCTGGACATCGAGGTTGCGCAGACGCCGGAGCCTTCCTACCTGTTCGCCGTACCCGGCGGAATGCTTGCGATGGCAGCCTTGCGCCGCCGCAGATAACCTTTCCCTTACTTAAAGAGGAGAAACAAAGAACATGAATAAGACCCTCGTCCTGTTCGCGGCCCTGACCCTGTCCGCCGCCATTTCATCAGTGAACGCTCAAACCGTCACGTGGACGGCCACCAGTTCGCCGGTTCAATCCACTCTTGCCGGCGGCCCCTGGACCCTCTCCCAGGGCGCCAATCCCGACACAACCTATTGCACCGCGGGTGGCACCGGCGTCCCGATCGTCAACCCGCCAACCACGGTCAATACGATGAATCCGTTTTACTTCCCGTTTGTGACCGGCAGCGGCAACAATCTCCAGGGCTACTTCGATTACCGCCCCGATGCGATCGATGAGGCCATAGTGGCGGCCAAATCCGCCGACGGCGGCCAGACCTGGACATTTCAGCAGCAGGTGGCCAGCTTATCGCCCGACTGCCCCACTTCCAACCCGGCCGCGGGCAACGACGATGGCGAAGGACATCCTCACCTCGTCTCCTTCCTCGGCACTACCTGGCTGTACCTGCTCGACCGGCGTAATAACTACGTAGATAACGCCGGACTGATCGTCCAGCGCCTCACGCCCAACATCGCCGGCGGCCTGCCGCTGAACCCCGTTGCCGCCGGCACTACCTTCACGCCTCCCGCGTCCCTTCCGACCGGCGTCTCTCTCTTCGCCGGATGGGATTTCAATGACGACAGCAACACCTCGGTTACTTTCAAAAACATAACCGGCTCACCCAAGTTCAAGATCAACAACAGCCCGGCGCCCTCGATCGGGATCGGCACCGCCACGCCGCTCGGGATGACGAACAATTACACCTTCACCACCTCCCCGGTAACCGTCGGAAGCAACGCCGGTTCCGACATCACTGCCACCGAAGGAAGCACCGATCCCAACAGCGATTTCACCTCCAACTCCTGGCGTGTTCGCGGCCTCAATAACACCGCCGGACCCGCAGGGGAAGGCAACGGCTGGAATACCGCGGCCCCCCAGTATTCGCAGGGCGCCGAGTTCGATGTGCCGACAACCGGACAGTACCACGTTGTCATGCAGTACGACTGGTATGTGACAGCGCAGGGTTTCCGCGACCTGCAGGCTCAGTGCAACACTAATATCGCCAACGCCAATGGTTGGAAAAACGTCGGCGCACTCCAGGTGACTCCCGACGGCGGCGGTTTCGTTAATCAGATCACCCTCGACTTCGACGCTCTCGGCGTATGTAACGCGGCCAATAACCCGAACTTCGGTGTCCGCCTCGTTGGCGCATACGATCCCACTTACACTGGCCCTGGTGCGCCAACCTACACGGGCGCATCCCTGACAAACGGCCAGCCGACTGTTTACAACAATAACTCCGGCAATTGGCGTTTCGATGAAGTGAACTTCTTCGGCAATAACTCGCCGAACATCACGACCAGCCCGGTCTCAACAGTCACTCCGACTCGCACCGCCGGTCTTCTCAATCCCGACGGGATACTGGCCGTGGTTCCCGGCACCTACCCCGTGAAGGTGCTTTATGTCCAGAAGCAAGTCGAGGGCGATTACAGCTACCCGGCCAGCCAGCAGTGCAACGCTCCGCCCGTCGTGCCGCCGAACTATCCCTACGCATTGAGCGCCAACCACGACATCGCAACGGTTCGCCTGGCTACCACGATTAACGGCGTGAACTTTACGGATCTGGGACCGGTAACCGGACTCAACGATTCCGCCACCGTCTCTTACACCGGCATCCGGTACGTTTCGCCCAACGGTGGACTTGTTCCGCTACCCGGCGGCAAATGGGGTCTGTTCTTCGGCGCCGGAAACTGCATTGATGGCGATTCCGACTCCTTCCACGCCATCGCTTATGCCGAGTCCTCCAACCTGACGAGCTGGACCGTCTACAACGGGATCAATAACCCCATCGCGTCGCGCCCGACGGCTACGTTCACGGACCAGGCCACAGGCAATTCGCTGACGATTCCTGCCACCGTCCCGGTAGTTGGCGCTACACAGCCGTGGTTCTCCGGCCGCGTCTATGCCCCGAACGCCATTGTGAATGCGCAAGGCACCGGAGTCAGCCTGGTTTTCGATGGCTACGATCAGGGCTACGCTGCTAAAGGCGCTGCCAAGGATCTATCGAGCTACCGCAACATCGGCCAGGTCTTCCTTTCCTCCGGCGGCGTGGTTCTTCCCTGATAAACGCCGCGTGTCCGGCATTTTAAGCTTTTGCCGATGGCAGGCGGCCTGCAAAACGGCGATTCACCCCGCTAAGGCGCGATCCACGGTGGTACTGCGGCCATCCAATACTTCCTGAATTCGCTGCCCGTTCAACCCGGCGAGTTTAGTTCACTCGTTCGCATTTCTGCGCAGAGCCGCTATTCTTAAGCCATGAATCGAACGAGTCTCGCAAGAACGATCGAAGCCGCTGTCTTCGCGGCAGCGATTGTCGCTTCAGGCAGCCAGGCAATCCGCGCCCAGAGCACTAATCCGACGCCGGATGCCTACGGAGCGAATAATCGGGAGCCCGACCCGCGCCTGAAAGCCGACATTCTGGTCGTCGTTGCCCATCCCGACGACGAAACACTGGCTTCGGCCTACCTCGCGCGCGAAATTAACGACGAACATAAGCGAGTCGCCATAGTATACGGAACGCATGGCGATGCCGGGAACAACGATGTCGGTCCGGAACAAGCCTCGGCAATGGGCCAGATCCGTGAATTCGAGGCGCGGCAGGTTGCGAGCGCTCTTGGCGTTGCCAGTGTCTGGTTTTTAACGGGCCGCGATACGGTAAGTCAGAACGTCCTGAACTCTCTCGAGCACTGGGGTCACGGTGCTTGCCTGGAACAACTGGTCAGAATTGTCCGCCTGACGCGGCCTTCGGTGATTCTTACGTTTCTGCCCGACTTCACAACCGGAGAGAACCACGGAGATCATCAGGCAGCCGGCGTGCTGGCAACCGAAGCTTTCGATCTGGCCGGCGACCGGACTGTATTCGCCGAACAGGTTTCTCCCGCCACTAATCCGGACAAGAATACAAATCTTACCGAGGGCCTGAGTCCCTGGCAGCCGCAGAAGATTTATTACTTTTACAATCCTACCCACGATATCTTTACCGGCCAGGGACCGCAGTACGCGTCGGCGGACATATCTCCTTCCCGCCATCTGAGTTATGCGGACCTCGCCGCCGAGGCGTTTTCTCTTCACAGGACGCAGGGCGGCGACTCAATCAGACGCGCGATCGACAATCATGCATTGGGTAGCACGGAGAGCGCTATAGCGAGAATTCTCACTGGCCCGGTCCGGTTGATCTTCGGCAAGTCTCTGGTATCCTCCGGCGTCACAGATGACGTCTTCGCGGGAGTCGCTCCGGGAGCGATTCCATTTCAACCTATCCCGGCGCCAATGAGAGCACAGGACTCAAGCCCGACGCTGGAAATTGGCGATCCCTGGAGTTATTACCGCGGATTCTGGCACGCGCACCTGTTGGATCGTCTGGTGAATATCGTTCCCGTGGAGATCACCGTCAAAGTTGGTGGATTTCTCGCGATTCCGCTCATCGTTGAAAATCCAACGGATCGGGCGATCAACGTGAGTTTATCCGTGCAAGCGCCCGATGGCTGGGAGATCAAGCCTCTGGCTCCGGTTTCGGTGGATCCCCACATGCGCTACTATCTTCGGGTTCAGACCACAGCGCCGTCCACAAAGTTAGCCGGATGGCAGCAGTTTTCCGTGTCCGCCCAGGTGGGCAATCAGGGGATCGGGATGGTGCCGATTCGCGCGGAACTCTCGACGGGCTGGGTGGCTCCGCAGTGACACGGTACTCCCGGCAGCGCAGGGACGGGTCTGTGGTCAAAATTGGCACCCGTGCTGCCGATAAAGTGGAAATAGTTTAAGGTATGAGCGAAGTTGAGAAGATTGAGAGACAGGTCGCCGAGCTTTCTTCCGGGGATCTGGAGGCATTCCGCAGATGGTTCGTGGAATTCGATGCAAGCGCCTGGGATCGGCAGTTTGAGGCCGACGTAAGGGGCGGAAGGCTCGGCGTTCTGGCGGCGGAAGCGATGAAGGACCACGCGGCCGGCCAATCGACCGAACTTTGATACACCGGGCTTCTCCGTTTCCGTCAGAGAATCCGCCGACCGAACATTCGCCCTGAATAAACGCGATGCGCGGCATCCGTCGCTTCACTTCAGGAAGTCGGGAGATTTTGGTCGGATTGAGTGGGCGTGAGCTGTCGGGTCGGCGATGAGACTCCGGATGGCGTGCTCTGGTTCTGGATCGGAAACCCACTCGGAGTACGACAACCTAATCCACTGAGATCGCCAACCGAACTCGCCCCGTAGGGCATAATAGAGATCGGAAGCATGGACCAAAAACTGCAAATTGGCGACGTGCAAATTGGCGACGCTGAGGTCGACGGCCCGGCCCTTGCGGAAGTCTGCCGCCGGTATGGCGTCAAGGAACTTTCGCTTTTCGGGTCCGGAGCTCGCGGTGAACTGCGGCCCGACAGCGACGTCGACATCATGGTGGAGTTCGATCCCGGGGCACACATCGGCCTGATCGGTTTCGAGTCGCTCGCCGAGGAATTAGAGTCGCTCGCGGGGCGCCGGGTCGACCTGGTTACCCGACGTGGCCTGAAGCCATGGGTGCGCCCGGCAGTCCTCCGGGACGCCCGGGTCATCTATGCGGCATGAGTCGTCATTCCTGAAAGACATCCTCTCCGCCTGCGAAAGATTGAAGCCGTGGTTGCGGCAACGTCCGAGGAGCAGTTCCTCAATGACGAGGTCCTGCCTGCGGCGGTCCTCCATCACCTGACCGTGGTCGGCGAGGCTATCGGCCGATTGTCGGCAGAGTTGAAGGGTCGGCATCCCGAAGTGCCGTGGAGACAAATCGTCGCGGTGCGGCACAGAATTGTGCACGCGTATTTCGACCTGGACTGGAAGATTCTGTGGGATGCCGCGATCTGGGAAATACCCGAGCTCAGCCGTCAGGTCCTGGGCATCCTCACAGCGGAGTTCCCGGATGGCGGAGCCGAGCGGCAAGTACGGCACCCGAAGGTGTAGTCAGCGTCTTGGATCCCGGTTTCGGGGCAGGCCCGTGGAATGAGCCAGGCGATAACCGTTGTCACGTCAGCCGGAACCAATCGCTGTCGTCGAGTTCTCCACCAGGTATTGTGGTCAGCGCATTCGAGGTCGACAGATTCCCGTCGGCGCTGTAGCATAACTGTGTGCTGCCGGTTATGTGGCCGATCGTCATTTGTTACCTGATCGCGTACGTCATTGCCGGCATGGCGATCGGCGTCGTCAGCGGATTGCTTGCTTCGTTAATAACGAGATGCCGGCCGCGCGTGCTGTCGGCCAGCGCGTTGCCTGGTTCCTTCGGCTTTCTGGCCGGTTTCTTGCTCAGTGCATTCGTCCCCTGGCCGACAAATACCGTGGTTGAGCACTTGGAAAGTGGTGGCTCGGTCTCGACTACGGTGGACCGCTATCAGCACCCGGAACGAGTCGCAATCGTACTATCCGTCTTCCTCCCACTGTTGTATGAGCTACGCAGGCTCCGCCGCGCTCGAACGCATGCAACTGGCAAGGCCGCGTTTAATTAATTCGCCAACGGATCCGGCCGCATCTGGAAATGCACCACCTTACTCGTCGTGCCCTTCCCCGTCTCGGCGTGGAATGGCGTCCGCGTACCCCAGGTCGTCCACACGCCCTTCCCTTTCCACCCCGTCTTCGGATCGTCGATCCGTCCATCCATCCCCTTCGCAAAGAAACCCAGCGGATAAGGCACGCGCAAAATCACCCACTTCCCGTTCACCAGCGCGAGCAGCGAATCGGACGAATTCCCCGTCGCGATCGGCGTGTTCTTCCCCAGGCCGAGCGTGTCGAACTGATCTACCCAGTCGTAGTAATGCGAGTCGGCGCTGCCGGAATCCGTCACGTTCTTGAAATTCGGGCCGGGAGTCGAATAAAGCGTCCATCCCTCCGGGCAATGCTGTCCGGTCGCCGTAGGCCCGTTGAGCTTTCCCTTGCACTTGCGCCGGTCGAAGCTGGCCAGATGCCCGCTGCCCAGCACCACCCACGCGACGCCGTTGCGATCCACATCCATCCCGCGCGGCGAAAAGCCCTGCACCGGCGCTTTCGGATTATTCCACGGCACTTCGTAATACTCCGCCAGCGCGGTCTCCGGCGGATTCGAGCCCGGATTCAGCCGCACAATTCCACCCGGAAAGCCCAGCACGCTGCCCCACACCATTCCATCGGGCGCCACGGCAAGGCCATAAAACGCCGCGTTGAGGCGCGTATCCTTGTCCGGCCCCGCAATAGCAGTAATAGCGAACGATGTCCCCAGGCTTTCGCCACTCGGCGCGGTAACCACCTTCTGCTCGCTCTCCTCGTATGCATCGCGCTTGCCGTTGCCGTTGGTGTCGAGCACCAGCGCCGTCCAGCCCTGCGACTTTTTCTCGTCGTGGGTCTGGTCCCACATCTTCGTGTTGAGCCAACCCACCACGCCGCCACCTCCGCCGCTGCTGGTCCACAGTGTGTTGTTCGCATCCTCGGCGAAGATCAGATGATGCGTCGCAAAGCACGTGTCGATCATAGAAGTCTGCTTCGTCGCAGGGTCATAAACCGCAAGCTGACGGCCCGATGACGCAACCGGCGTCAGCGTCGCCGAAACCAGATCCGACCCGGCCTTGCAAAAAGCAGGATTGGCGCTGGCGCGAATCCGCGATGTGTACCAGAGGCGGCCGCGCTGATCGAACATCGGGTTGTGGACCGTCGTGTGGCTGTCCCAGATCGCCTCATCGCCCCAGATGTTGGAGGGTTTCAGCGGCTTTGGCTGCCCCGGCGTATCGGGATCGCGGTAGGGAATCTTCACCTGCGCAGTCGTATTGTGGACCGGGTCGAGCACGGGGAGATAATCGCGGCTCTCTTCCGGCGATCCGTAAATCAACCCGCCGGCGTTGATCGCGGGATTGCGCTTGTCGCTCGAAATCTCGTCGTGCAGATAGGCTTTCTCGTCGGCCCAGTCCCACTGCGTGATCACGACGTTGCGCTCCACTCCCTGTGGACGCGGCGGCGTCTGCGCGGGCAATTCACCCTGCGCGACGCGGCTTGTCCAGTCGGCAAACTGGGCGAGCGCTCGTTCCGTGCCCAGCTGGCTCAGGCCGCCGACCATGGCCTGGCCCGCCTGCCCCGACTGCACGCGGCGCAGCCAGGCCTGGGATGGCGAATCGAGGCTGGCGAATAACGGAGGGATCGTCCGCGTGTAAGCGTTGCCGAGTTGATGGCACGATTCGCAGCTGTCGGTCTTGACCAGATGCAGCCACTGCCCCTGATTCCTGACGTTCGGCGAAATGCCGTTGCCCGATGGACCGGTGCCCGGGAATTCGTTCTTCTCCGGCACCTTCATCAGCGAATACCAGTAATTCGCCGGATAGTATTGAGCGGCGGCCTTCGCGTCGGGCGCGACGGTCGGCTTAAGATCCACCACCTTGCCAGGCTCGGAGGTAGCCTTGGGAGAATCCACAAGCCCGTAGCCGCGCGCCCAGACTGTGTATTTCGCCTTTGGGAGATCGGGAATGAGGTAGCGGCCGCGATCATCCGTCACGACTTCCTTGATATAGCGCGTCGGCAGATCGGTAGTCTCGGCAATGACCCAGACGCCGGCTTCCGGTCCTTTAGAGCTTGCGACAATGCCGCCGATAGCGTTGGCGGAAACCTTCACGGCAGACGCCTGCTGCGCGTTGAGATCGGCGCGGGTCAGGATCAGGAATCCGACGACGGCGGCGACTGTAACGCCGGCGAAACAAAGAAAACGAAAGGTCTTCATGGCTTATCTCCTTAAGAACCTCGCGCAACTCCGGCCCCGAAGGCCGTCGAACGGGTTGCTCCCTCGATGTCTGGCGCGGCGTCCGCGGCCGTTGCGCTTCTGCGATGGATACTGATGGGGTTTGGCCGTTCCTGGAACGTTAGTATATACCCAAATCGGGGCATACCGGATAAACTGTCTTTGCGATGTCCCGCGTACCCAATTCGATCATGCTGGCGGAGATCCGGCAACAGCCCGAGGCGCTCGAGCGCACCCTTGTCTGGCAGTTGCGCCGAATCGGAAAACTCCGCGCGTTTCTCGAGAAGCGGCGTCCGCGGCTTGTCGTCATCGTCGCGCGAGGCACGTCGGATAATGCGGCGCAATTTGGCCGCTATCTGATCGAAATCATGACCGGGATTCCCGTTTCGCTCGCCGCGCCTTCGGTTCAGTCGATCTATGGCCGCACAGTCGATTACAAGGAGGCGCTGGTCGTAGGCATCTCTCAATCCGGCGAATCGACCGACATCAGCGCGGTTCTGGAGCAGGCGCGGAAATCGGGCGCGATGACGGTCGGCATTACCAACGAGCCGAACAGCACGCTGGCGAACCTGGCCGAGCATGTGCTGCTGGTGCGCGCCGGCCGCGAAAAAAGCGTGGCCGCAACGAAAACCTATACCGGCCAGCTGATGTCTCTGTACCTGCTGGCCCACGCGCTGGGCGGGAAAATCGGCATCGAAGACCTTCGGGCCATCCCGGAAGCGGCACGCGCCGCGCTCGAACTTGAAACGGAGGTCGCCGCGCTAGCCGAGCATGATCGGGAGATTCGCCAGGCAGCCGTCCTGGCGCGCGGGCTCAATTATGCCAACGCCTACGAATTCGCCCTGAAGATGATGGAGACATCGTACATTGTGGCGGAGCGCTTCTCGTCGGCCGATTTCCTCCACGGTCCGATCGCGATAGTGGACCGCGATCTGCCCGTCTTCCTGTTCGGCCCTTCCGGCCGCGCCTGGGCTTCGCTTCGTGAAACCATCGAAAAACTGAGGGAATTGAAAGCGGAAATCGTGATAATCACCGACCGCGGCAACCGCGAAGCCGCCCGGTTTGCGTCTGCTGTGATCCGCATCCCGCTGGTCCTGAGCGAGCTCTATTCGCCGATCCCCTATATCGTGCCCGCGCAGTTGTTTGCCGCCGCGCTGGCGAGAGCGAAAGGCCTGAATGCCGATCAGCCCCGGGGTCTGCGGAAGGTTACGGCGAACCTTTAGAGCGGGACCGCGGCAGCGGCCCCGAGCACGGCGGGAAGCCGGTATTGGCAGGACATACCTCGATTCCGCCATGTATTACCCCCTCAAATGTGGCTAATATTTTTCCGCTGCCAGCCGATATGTCTTGTGGCAGCCCCTATCAACATGTTTTCGCTGAAGAAAAACATCTATAAACTGGACCAGGAGGACAGGCTGCTCAAGTCGGCCGTCGGGGCCTACTGCAACGCGATCTCCGTCCTCCGGGACCTGCCCGCAACCGCCGAACCGGATGTCTTCCGGGTTTTCAAAGAAGCGCTGCGGGAAATGGAAGAGCAAATCGAGGAAGCCCGTGATGCCGAGTTGCTCGACGCAAGCAGCAAGTCCCTCCGCGGACTCGCGTCGGAGTATTGCTCGAAGTCTCAGGCGTGGGCGCTGAAAAAGGAAGAGGATCTTCAGTCGCTCCTCCAGGCCCTTTGCGAAGCTTCGCAGATACTGGGGCAGCAACACTCCGGCCAGGCGGATCGGCTGAATGTATTCGCCAATAACCTGCAGCAAGTCGAAAAGGCTCCCGATCTGAACCAGATGCGCCGTAAGATCGTCAGCCATGTCCACGACCTTCGGGCCATAGCCGCTCAGACGCGTGCCGAAAACGAGCGTGGGCTGTCGGCGCTGCAAGGCGAACTGAGCGAATTCCGGGAACGTCTGGAGAACGCGGAACAGCGGGCCGCGCGCGATGCTCTGACGGGATTGCTGAACCGCGGCGAGGGTGAAGCGATGATGAACCGGTTGATCGAAAAAGGTGTGGAATTAAGCGCCATTATTCTCGACCTCAACGGTTTCAAGAAAATCAACGATACCTGGGGTCATGCCGCCGGCGACCAGATTCTGCGGACCTGCTCGAGGTGTCTTACCAACAATACCAGGTTTTCCGATATCGTCTGCCGGTGGGGCGGCGATGAATTCCTCATCGCGTTGCGGGGCGACGAGTCGATTGCCCGGCAATGCGCGTCGCGGATCGAGAACCAGATGCGCATTCCGGAAAAAATCGTCGTGCTCGGCAAGACGTTTGAAATCATTGTGAGCGCATCAATGGGGATTGCCGCTCATCGGAGCGGTGAATCCCTGATAGATCTCGTCGCCCGCGCCGATGCGGAAATGTACAGACTCAAATATTCAAAACCCGCTGCTACGCCGGTCCATCAGTAGAAGCGCAAGAGCCGCCGGCGCGACAAACATCGAGCTTCTCTTTCTTCGCTTCCCCGGAAGCATCGCCTTAAAGCGAATCCTTGCGGAGTACCACTCGCAGCTGTGATATGCAGTACCCGACCGGAGTTATAGTCTCACGCCGCGGCGTATTGCGTCATCAATTCGTTAAAGGAAGCGCATTTAGGGACCGATAAGCGTGGTATGAATTGGACCTCGCTGGCCGCACACTTCCGCAAATGGAGAACAGAGATGATGCAAACGATCGAGACGACTGAATCCCGGCCAAATCCGGAAAACGCTCCCGAGTGGTATGCCGGCCTGGTAGTCAGCCCGGCGGCGTTCAGCCAGCAGCTGGGTGATCTGCAGATTTCGCTGCAGCGCGCAAACCAGCCGTCCACCCCGGCCACTGAGGCCCAGGAAGTGCCTGTCAGAGTGCGGCGAACGGCCTGAAACCGGCGTTCAACGAACTATCTGCAACCGGCGCAAAATTTAACCTACCGGCGTTTGTCCACCAGCCCAGTGGATGAATAGTCTAATGTGGCTGTATGAGTGTCCAGCGGCATCGGTCCGATCCCCGGATTCTGGGGCGACGAACCCTTGAGCAAGATCACCGCGTCCTTGCGGCACTGCTCCGTCCCGGCCTGGCCGTGCTGGACGTCGGTTGTGGCACGGGCGCAATTACCTCCGGGATCGCGAGAGCCGTCGCGCCGAACGGTACTGTTGTCGGTCTGGATCGCGATGAAGGCCACCTGCGAATCGCGCGCGACCACCATTCCACACTGGCAAACCTCACGTTCGCGCACGGCGATGCCAAAAGCCTGACTTACGATGCGCAATTCGACATAGTATCCGCGGCCCGAACCCTTCAATGGATAGCCGAGCCTTCCGACGCCATTCTCAATATGAAACGCGCTGCCAGGAACGGTGGCTTAATTGTCGTGCTCGATTATAGCCATGTGCGGAATCGATGGCTGCCGGATCCGCCACGGGCCTTCGTCCGCTTCTACCAGGCATTTCTGACGTGGCGTCATGCGAATGGATGGGACAACGAAATGGCGGATCGTCTTTCCGGCCTGTTTCGGGATGCCGGTTTAACGGACATTGAAAGTCATGTGCAGGACGAAATCGTGGAACGCGGCGACACTGATTTCGCGGCGCGCTCGGCGTTGTGGGCTGAAGTTATCGACAACGTCGGGGAGCAAATCGCAACCGCCGGGTTTTGCACGGCTGCACAGGTGAATGAGGCAAGAGACTCCTACAGCCCGTGGGTTACAGCGGAACTATTGAAGCAAACCCTGTCCATCCGAACGGTGACGGGAAGAGTGCCGTAACCGCGGTCTTCCGATTCCACGGCTACTAACCACCGGATTCCTTCGCGGCCCACGCCAGATACCGCGAGAGTTCGTGCCTGTGCCGCCAGACGAAACGCCAGAATATGCCGCGGGTAATCGCGTCCGCATGCAGGCCGGACCAGGTCTCGATCCGCCAACGCAGATAGGGGCTTTGCCACGGGCGCAACCGGTAGCCTCTGGCCAGACGCCACGCAACCGCGATCTCCCCCGTCATTCCGCCCCTACTGCGGGATTCTATTCCCCGAGGGTTTGCGCGAATTGGTAGCCCAGTAGCCGAGACGCGTGCGCGCTATCGGACTTCCCGGTCCCTTGACAACGACTTTGATCGACCTGAAAGTTTCGTCCATCTTATCGTTCAGTGGCGTGTAGGCAATCGAATACTGGTTGCGGATATCGTGGGCCACCTGGTGAGCGATCGGCTCCACTTCCGTTACATCCTTCGGATAGAAAACCTGGCCGCCGGTGCTTTCGACCAGCAGTTTCAGCGCCCGTTTCGCCTTAGCGGCCTCCGACTTGTCCTCCTCGCCCAGCAGTCCGATGGCGTAGATCAGCGCGTCGTCCTGTTGGGCCAGTTTCACCAGGCTGTCCAGCGTCACCATACTGGCATTGTCGTTGCCGTCGGTGATCACGATAACGACTTTCTTGTCGCGCTTCGCTTTATCGTGCAGATGGTCAATCGACATGCGGATCGCATCGCGCATGGCGGTGCCACCCTTCGCGTCGATGCGCGCGAGGCCCGTCTTTAGCACTTCTATGTCGCTTGTAAAATCCACGTCGAGATAGGCTTCGTCGTTGAAGTTGACCACAAAGGCTTCATCCTGCGGGTTCGAGTCCTTCACGAGAGCGAGCGCGGCGGCCTCGACTCCGGCCCGCTTGCTCCGCATACTGCCGCTGTTGTCGATCACAAGTGCCATCGAAACGGGCACGTCTTCGCGCTTGAAAATCTTGATCGGCTGGAGAACGTTGTTTTCAAAAATGTGAAAGGCGCTTTGCGGGAGATTCGTCACCAGGTGATCGCTTTTGTCGGTGACGGTCACGTTGAGCGGGACAAGGCGGATATCGGAAGAAAACACGGGAGCCGCAGAATCGGCGCCGGCGGAGGGCGACGCCCCCGCCTGGCCGGACAAATTCGCCGACGCTGTGAACAGCAGAGCCGGCAGCACCAGCAATGCCGCGGGCATAGCCAGCCACGTCAGCTTGCGCAGTCTGGCCTCATCACTGGGTCGGGGCAAAACATCCGTTTCTCCGGAACGCGTGCAGGCTGCCCGTTCCGTATGGCGGAATGACTTTGACTGTGATTTTTCGATATTTCCCATCGCGTATCTGGTTAACCGGACTATACCCTCTAACGTACTGGCAACGAAGTTCAATTCCAATCTTAACTGCTTCGCGCAGATGTTCCGCAACAAACTGACGTCCGCCCGTCGGCAAGGCGAACTCGCGAAGCGTTTCCTGGCAGGCTAACTCCTCCGCCGTACGGTCCCTCGTCCGCAGATCACCACACGTTCCAATGCTGTAAATCCGGAATATCGGTCTCGCTGGCCGACGCGAAGCCCTTTTGGATGTCCTCGGGAGCATGTGTGAACGGCGTCAGTAGCTGCGTCCGGCCACTGAACCCGGTCAGAAACACTTCGTCTCCACGAGCGGGCGTCTTGAAAAACTCCTCGACAGCCAGGTCGACCCGCTCCATCTTGTCGGCCATCCCGACGCTCGTATCGAGCACGATACCGATCGACGGCGGCGCGTCGCTGCGGCGGAGGTATCGGGAAGTCCGCCGGCCGGGGCGGTGGAAGAGGCGCGGCCCAAAGCGCCAGCCCCCATTAACACGGGCGACGCTGACCGCGCCCATGGCCCGATAGCCAAAAAACTACTGCGTCGGCGCGTAGTACCCGGTTCTCCAGTAAGCGTGCAGGGTCGGAAGTCCCCGTTGCTGGATGAGTTTGACCTGGATCTTCCGGTATTTTCCATCGCGCACCTGATTACTGGGACTGTAACCGACCACGTACTGGTTACGTAGTTCGACGCCGATTTTGGCCGCGACGTCAGGCAGGTCGCGGAGATCTTCCACCACAAAATGCCGGCCACCGGTCGGTTCGGACAGATCGCGAAGCATTTCGGGGCCGGATAGCTCTTCCGGCGTTCTGCCGCGCGCCGCGCCGGTTTCGTAAATGCCGATCCCGTAAATCTGGACGTCGGCCTCTTTCACCAGGTTCTTGACCTCGGTCGCAGTATAGCGGCTGTTGTTGTCGCCGCCATCGGAAATCACGATCAGCGCCTTGCGCGGGTTGCGCGCCTTCTTCATCGTCGCCAGCGCCAGGTAAACGCCGTCGAGCAACGCGGTGCGGCCTTTGGACTGCGTGAAGGTCAGGCGGTTCTGAATGTCTTCCAGATTGTGCGTCAGGGGCACAACCAGCTGCGGACGGTCGTTGAATTCGACCAGAAAAGCCTCGTCTTCGGGATTCGCCGTCTTGAAAAACTCGACAACCGAGAGGCGTGATCGCTCCAGCTTGTTGCCCATGCTGGCGCTGGTATCGAACACGATGCCGATCGAAAGCGGGGCGTCTTCGCTGCCGAACGACACGATTTTCTGTTTGACCTTGTCTTCGTAAACTTCGAATGCGTCCTGATCGAGACCCGTGACGAATCGATTGATCGGATCTGTCACGGTGACGGGTACCAGAACCACGTTGGTGTCGACGCGGATATTGGCTTTCGGTGGCGGGGGCGCAGCCGCTTCACCGGGTTTGGGCCGGGGAACGATGCTGGCCGGCACGCTGCCCGAACTTTCCGATGTGTCCTGGGTCGACGCCGAAGCGGGCGGAACGGCGGCAGGGGGCGTTACCGCCGGGGTCGTCGCGGCAACGCTATGCGCAGCCTCGGGCGCGGATTGTCCCGCCGGCGGGTCGGCTGCGAAAATTCCGGCGGCAGCTACCGCCAGGAGGAGCAATATGTAACGGGAGGGCATCGGGTGCTTTCCCTTCTGGTTTGGAGTCTAGCACAGCGGACAGGCCTCGACGTTTCAATCGAAAGACTCCCAGGTCTGGCTGGCGACCGCCATTGATCCCTCCCGAGGTGTCCGCCGGCCTCCGGGCCATTTCATCCTGTTCCGGTATGGTAAGATCGCGTGTGCCATCGAAAATCCTGGGCGTTATTCCGGCCCGGTACGCATCGTCCCGTTTCCCCGGAAAAGCGCTGGCCCTTCTTGACTCCCGAACCATGCTGGAACACGTTTACGAACGTGTCGGCATGGCGCGCTATCTTTCAAGCGTGGTTATCGCCACCGACGACGCGCGTATCCGCGATGAGGCCCGACGCTTCGGCGCACGCGTACAGATGACACGGGAGGACCATTTTTCCGGCACCGATCGCGTGGCGGAAGTGGCGTCGGCATTTCCCGGTTGCGAACTGGTGGTGAACGTCCAGGGCGACGAACCGCTCATCGATCCGGGTGCGATTGACGCTGCCGTCCTTCCGCTTCTCGATGATCCGGATATCCCCATGGGAACGCTGAAAAAGCGGATCGAGGATCCGCGCGAGGTCCTGGATCCGAACGTCGTGAAGGTCGTGACCAACCATTTCGGCAATGCGATTTATTTTTCCCGGTCGGCGATCCCGTATACGCGCGATCCCGGCGATCACCCTCACTTCAAACACACCGGTCTTTATGTTTACCGGCGCGAATTTCTGATGGGCTACCCGGATCTCCCCGTGGGCCCGCTCGAAAAGGCGGAGAAACTGGAACAATTGAGAGCGCTCGAAAACGGTTTTACGATACGCGTGGTGGAGACGGATTACGAATCGATGGGCGTGGATACGCCCGCCGATCTGGAGCGTGTGCAGTTGATGATGCGCGCCGGCCAACAGGCGGCGCGTGAAATAAGCCCCGGCCAACAGGCGGCGCGAGGAATTGGTCCCGGCCAGAAAGCGGCGCGTGGAATCAGCCCCGGCCGGTCTGCCAACACGGCCACGAAGCCGGAGGGGCCGGATGCCTAAGACCTCGGGCGCTCCCAACAAATTCATCTTCGTGACCGGCGGCGTCGTTTCATCGCTCGGCAAAGGCATTTCGGCCGCGTCGATCGGCTGCCTGCTCGAAAGCCGCGGCCTCACCGTCTCTCTTCAGAAATTCGACCCCTACCTGAATGTCGACCCGGGAACCATGAGTCCCTTCCAGCACGGCGAAGTCTTCGTAACGGACGATGGCGCGGAGACCGATCTCGATCTCGGCCACTACGAGCGTTTCACCCACTCTCCGCTCACCCGCGCGAACAATCTGACCAGCGGCCGCATCTACGAGCAGATCATCCAGCGCGAACGGCGCGGCGACTATCTCGGCAAGACGGTTCAGGTGATTCCGCACGTCACTAATGAAATCAAGGCCGCCGTCAAGAAACTGGCCGGCGAAGTGGACGTCGTGATCTGCGAAATCGGCGGCACCGTGGGTGACATCGAATCGTTGCCGTTTCTCGAAGCTATTCGACAGGTTCGGCATGAAGTCGGCCGCGATAACTGCATCTTCGTCCACGTGACGCTGGTGCCGTGGATCAATGCCGCGCAGGAACTCAAAACCAAGCCGACCCAGCACAGCGTCAAGGAGCTGCGGGCCATCGGCATCCAGCCCGATATTCTGCTCTGCCGCACCGAACGTCCGCTCCCAGCCGACATGAAGGATAAGATCGCTCTGTTCTGCGACGTGGACAAGGACGCCGTAATTGCGGCGAAGGACGTCGGCTCGGTGTACGAAATCCCCATTTGCTTCGCCGAAGAAGGCGTCGATGAAATCATTCTGAAGCATCTGGATCTGGACGCGACCGGCCCTCGCGATCTTGCCGCATGGAAGGCCATGCTGCACAGAATGCAAAATCCGGCCGACGAGGTCGATATCGCGCTGGTTGGAAAGTACGTGGAGTACGAGGA
>PLEX01000228.1:66319-122350 GCA_003136575.1 Bryobacterales bacterium
TGCCTCGGCATGCAGACGATGGTGATCGAATTCGCGCGCAACGTCTGCGGCCTCACCGACGCCGACTCCACGGAATTCAATCCCGTAGCCCCGTACCGCGTCATCTACAAGCTGCGGGAGTTGAAGGGTATCGACGAGTTGGGAGGCACGATGCGCCTGGGCGCGTGGCCCTGCGTGCTGAAGCCGGGCAGTTTTGCTCAACGCGCGTATGGCACAACCGAAATCAGCGAACGGCACAGGCATCGCTTCGAGTTCAATCGAGAATTTGAGGAAGCGCTGACGTCGAAAGGCCTGAAGATTACCGGCGAAACTCCCAACGGGACCTACGTCGAGATCTGCGAAATTGCCGATCATCCGTACTATCTCGGCTGCCAGTTCCATCCGGAATTCAAGTCGAAGCCGCTCGAGCCGCATCCCCTGTTCCGGTCGTTTGTGGGCGCGGCGTACAAGTACCGCGAACACCGGCTGGCAAGGCAAATGGCGCCGCTGTTGCCTGACGTGGAGTAGTTCCCCGCCCTACCGCTGCGATGAGCATCCGCTTCGAAGACTTCGCCGATCCCGCAAGCCTGGTGCTGATGGCCGGTCCATGCGTGATCGAAAGCGAAGAACACGTCAACACAATGGCCGACGCGATTTCCGCGATCGCGGCGGCCGAAGGTTTCCCCTATGTCTTCAAAGCTTCCTTCGACAAGGCCAACCGGACCAGCATTAAAGGCTATCGCGGTCCGGGACACGCCGAAGGCCTCCGCATTCTGGGCAATCTACGCAAGCGCGGCTTTTCCATCGTCACAGACGTTCACGAAACCTCGCAGGTGGCCGCAGCCGCCGCAGTTGTCGATCTGATCCAGATCCCCGCCTTCCTCTGCCGTCAGACCGATCTGCTGCTCGAAGCCGGCCGCTCCGGCCGCATCGTCAACATCAAGAAAGGCCAGTTCGTCGCGCCTCACGATATCCACCACGCGGCGGAAAAAGTGGCCTCGACGGGCAACAGCAAGGTCGTGCTGACGGAGCGCGGATCGTCATTCGGGTACAACAATCTGGTGGTGGATATGCGCGGCCTGCGCGTGATGGCCGAAGCCGGGTGGCCCGTCGTATTCGATGCCACCCATAGCGTGCAGTTGCCCTCGGGCGGTGGCGGCGCGTCGGCCGGGCAGCCGCAGTTCATCGAGCCGCTGGCTTCCGCCGCCGTGGCCGTGGGGATTTCCGGCATTTTCGTGGAAGTGCACGACAACCCGGCTCAGGCGCTCTCCGACGGCCCGAATGCGCTCCGGCTGGATCTGCTGCCCGCTTTTTTGCGCCGGATAAGGCGAATTCACGAGGCATCACATTCGGTCTGAACGCTTCGCGGTGCCGGAACGTCATACACTTGGAGAGATATCTCATGTTTCCCGACCGACTTCTGGCATCCATTTCCGAACGGCGGCGCACCACTCCGCGCGCCGGTTTCTCGCTGATCGAATTGCTGATCGTAATTGCGATCATCCTCGTGATTCTGACGGTTGCATTGCCGAAACTGAACAATGCCGTCCGCGGCGCGCGCGAAACGGGCGCGGTGAAGGCGATCACGACCATCCATACGGCGCAGGTACAGTTTTACTCCAGCTACGGGCGTTTCGCGGCATCGATGACGGAACTGGGACCGCCGGCGAGCGGCGCGGAAGGGCCGTCGGCAGCCGGGTTGATTGAACGCGATCTGGCCAGCGGCGAAAAGGGCGGCTACAAGTTCACACTAGCCGCGACGCCGACAGGTTACACGATCAGCGCCGTCCCGACACAATTCGGCAGCAGCGGCAGCAAGACGTATTTCTCGGACCAGGGCATGGGAATACATCAGCACAACGGCCAGGAACCGGCAACTACGAGCGATCCGCTGATCGGCGAAACCGCGCCGCAACAGCAATCGAAGTAAGCCGACTACCGGTGGATGAGCAACTGCAAAAGGAACTCGTCCACGATGGCCTCCCCTTTAATTGCCGTCCAACTCTCAAACGCCTGAGCCACCAGTCTGATATCCTCCAGCACTTCGGTACGAGCCCAGACCCTTGAGTTATCGTAATCCGCATCGTGCCGCAGCTCCTGGAGGTCGACGAAAGTTCGGGCGACATTTCGCAGGTGAGCGTTCGTCGACTTCGACCCCTTGATATATCGTCACGCTCTTATTATGCCGCAATCACGCAATAACCGCCCGCTCCCGCGTCTTCCGTACGTTGTCCGTATCCTGCTTCGGTTCGCCATCGCACTCGGCCACGATCGTCGTGACAGGTGAATCCGGCGCGTTCTTCGGCAACCCCACAAATCGAATCCGCAGTTCTTCCTGAACGAACTTCACAGGCGCGCCCGTCCGCAGCATTTTCGCGCTCAACACCTTTGTCTTCAGGCCCGCGATCGCGAACTCTTCGCCCGCCCAGAAATGGACATGAGAGTACAGGGTATTGCCGATCCGCGTAAAATTCGCGTTCGCCGACCGTTTCACGTTACACGGCTCGGCCTTATAAATGCTCGCGCCATTGCCATCCAGCCACTTGCCCACCTCCTGCAGAACCGGCACCGTCGCATCCGGGATCGACCCATCGCCGCGCGGCCCGATATTCAACAGATAATTCCCGCCGTCGCGCGCGCATGTCACCAGGTTTCGCACCACCGTCTTCGAAGACTTCCAGTTGTCGTCCGTCGTCTGATAACCCCAGCTGTCGTTCAGCGTCATGCAGGATTCCCACGCCCGTCCGCCGGCTTCGGCCGCGATGCGCTGCTCCGGTGTCGCAAAGTCGCCCGGCAGCGCGTTGCGGTTGTTGACGATGATGTCCGGTTGCAGATCGAACACCATCTTGTTCATCTTTTCCGATTCCCAGCCCACCACATTTAGTGGCCACGATACGTCGTACCAGAGCACACCGATTTTGCCGTAGTTCGTCATCAACTCCCGCACGTGGCCGTGGATGTAATCGACGAATCGCCGCCGCGCCGATTCATCCGTGGCGCAGCGCGCGCCGTCGGGATGGTGCCAGTCCATCAGCGAATAATAGAAGCCCGGGGTCAGCCCTTCCGCATGCGCCGCCTCGACGAACTCCGCCACCAGATCCCGCCCTGGCCCCTGCTTCGGCGCGCAGTAATTGGTCAGCTTCGAATTGAAATTGCAGAAGCCTTCGTGGTGCTTGGTCGTCATCACCATGTATTTCTGGCCGGCTTGCTTTGCCAGTTTCGCCCAGTCGCGCGCGGCATTGGGCTTCGGCTTGAACTGCTTCGCCAGCAGTTCGTACTCCTTCACCGGGATCGCTTCGTCCTCCATCGCCCACTCGTGGCGGCCGATGACGCTGTAGAGTCCCCAGTGGATGAACATGCCGAAGCGCGCGTCTCGCCACCACTTCATGCGTTGGGCGCGCGTGGCCTCCTGCCGCGGATCGGGCGGCGGAAGGGGAGGCGCGGCATTCGCCGACTGCGCCTGCAGCTGAAAAGCCGGGTTGACCAGTTGACTCGCGCCCAGCAGAGCTGTCGATTGCGCAAGAGCGGTACGTCGTGAGATTTTCATAAGCTGCTTAACAGCTTATAACCGTGTCCGGCCGCGTGCAATCGGGCCCCGCGGCCACGGCAAAAGCGCGCCGCCGATGCTTCACCCAGCCTGAAATCTCCTGCTTTCTCTTATCTGCGTTCATCTGCGTTCATCCGCGGCCATTTACGTAGAACCACACCTGATAGAACGGTAATGAACAACTCACGTATGTCCGAAATCATCCTCATCGCCAACGGCGACCTCCGCCTCTCCGCCAACCGCGTCTGCTGGGAGGCGCAGCAACAGACCGAGGAAGCCGTCACGGCCGCCATCCGCCGCGAAGGCGCCTCCGTCCGCCGGGGCCATCCCTTCGACCCCGCCAAAGGCCACGGCTTCATCGATAGCCAAAGCCACGGCCTGCGCGTCTTTCGCCAGATTCCGGCAGACGCGCCCATCGTCGTGGTGGAAGCCGTCTGGCAGTACAGCCAGCACATTCTCGGCGGCCTCGTCGCCCACAAGGGCCCGATCCTCACCGTCGCCAACTGGAGCGGCCAGTGGCCCGGCCTCGTCGGCATGTTGAACCTGAACGGATCGCTCACCAAAGCCGGCGTGCCTTACAGCACTCTGTGGAGCACGGACTTCACCGACGATTTCTTCCTTTCGGGCCTGCGCGGCTGGCTCAGGGGCGCCCGCATCGTTCATGACCGCAGCCATGTCCGCGCGCTGAACTCGTTTCGGCGGATCCCGGCGAATGCGCTGGGAATCGGCGTCGATCAGGCAAGGCTTCTGAAGCACGACAAAGCCATCCTCGGCGTCTTCGACGAAGGTTGCATGGGGATGTACAACGCGATCGTTCCCGACGAACTCCTGTTCCCCGCGGGTGTATGCAAGGAACGCCTCAGCCAGTCCGCGCTCTACGCCGCAATGCTCCAGGTCGACGACGACGAAGCCGCCGCCGTCCGCGCCTGGCTCGAAAACAAGGGCATGAAATTCGTCACCGGCCCCGTCCATGAAACCGACCTCACCGACGCGCAAATCGCCCAGCAGTGCCGCATGTACATCGCGGCCGTCCGCATTGCCGCCGATTACGGCTGCGAGGCCATCGGAATCCAGTACCAGCAGGGCCTGAAGGATCTCTGCGCCGCTTCCGATCTTGTGGAAGGCCTGCTCAACAATGTGGACCGTCCGCCCGTCAGGGCCGCCGGTTCGGATCAGATCCTCTTCGAAGGCAAAGCCCTCGTGCACTTCAACGAAGTCGATGAGTGCGCCGGCCTCGACGGCCTGATCACAAATCGCGTCTGGACCGCCCTCGGCTTCGACCCTGAAACCACGCTGCACGATGTCCGCTACGGCGAACCCTACGGCGACGAATACGTCTGGGTCTTCCTGATCTCCGGCGCAGTTCCGCCGAAACATCTGGTCGGCGAATACGCGGGAGCCGATAGCGTCCGTCAGCCACCCATGTATTTCCCGAACGGCGGCGGAACCCTGCGCGGCATCAGCAAGCCCGGCGAACTGGTCTGGAGCCGCATCTACGTGGAAGGCGGCGCGCTGAAAGCCGATATCGGCCGCGCGAAGGCGATCTCACTCCCCGCCGAAGAAACCAAACGCCGCTGGCAAGCGACCACCGTGCAATGGCCGATCATGCACGCGGTGCTCTATGGCGTCACGCGAGATCAACTGATGGGCAAGCACCAATCGAACCACATACAGGTCGCCTACGCGCCGGACGCGGCGGGCGCGAACCTGGCGCTGGCCGCGAAGGCGGCCATGTTCCGGGAACTGGGCATCGGAGTCGCCGTCTGCGGCGATAATCACGGTTTGGACTAGGAACCAGGACCAGGATATGAGCATCGTCGCCGGCGTCGATTTCGGCACTCTCAACGTCCGCGTTTCCATATTCGACTCCGGGCGCGGCCGTCTCGGCTCGGGAACCGCGGACTATCCGCTCCACAGAACCAAAGCCGACCCCAATCGCGCGACCCAAAGCCATCGAGACCACATGGCGGCCCTCGAAATCGCCGTTCCCGCCGCAATCCGCGCCGCGAATGTCGATGGTGCTGGCATTGAAGCCATCGCGATCGACACCACGGGCTCCAGCGTCGTGCCCGTGGACGAAAATCTCGAGCCGCTGGGCGATTACTACCTTTGGTGCGATCACCGCGCCTGGAAAGAGGCGGCCGACATCACCAACGCCGCGCGCGCGGTAAAGCTTCCGGCGATCGATTGGTGCGGTGGTACCTATTCGAGCGAATGGGGGTTTTCCAAGGTCCTGCACTGGCTCCGGCACAACCCCGGAAAACGGGTGCGCTTGGCGACCGCCCTCGAACACTGCGATATGGCGGCGGCCACGCTGTGCGGCATCCGCGATCTCGCCGACCTCCCGCGCAGCATCTGCGCCATGGGCCACAAATGGATGTGGAATCCGCGCTGGAAGGGTTTCCCGTCCGAAGAGTTTCTGGCGTCCGTCGATCCGCTGCTCAAGGGCATCCGCGCCAAAATCGCCGGCCGCTTCGGCACGTCGCGCGAAATCGCCGGGCTTCTCAGTCCCGAATGGGCGAAACGCCTCGGCCTGCGCGCGGGAATCCCGATCCCCTTCGGCGCGCTCGACGCCCATTGGGACGCCATCGGCGCAGGCGCAAAGCTCGGCGACATGGTGAACGTGGTCGGAACCTCTACCTGCGTGATGGCGATGAGCGCCCGCACAGACCTGATTCCCGGCGTCAGCGGCGTGGTTCCCGGCAGCATCCACCCCGGACTAACCGGCATCGAAGCCGGCCTTTCCGCAACGGGCGATATCTTCGATTCCATCGCGACCCGCGCCGGCACGACCGTTGCGCGTCTCTCCGAAGGCCTCGAACAGTACCACGCCGGTTCGACCGGCCTGCTGCGCCTGAATTGGGATAACGGCGATCGCACGGTTCTGGTGAACCCCGAATTGAGCGGCGTCACCTTCGGCTGGAGGTTGACGAGCACCGCGCAGGACGAATTGTTCGCCGCTATCGAAAGCAGCGGCTTTCATACACGCATCATCATCGAGCGCATGGAAGCCTACGGCGTGCCGGTCGAGCGGATTATCAACGCGGGCGGCATCCCGCAAAAGAGTGCGGCGCTGAACCGCGTTTATGCGAGCATTCTGAACAAACCGGTGCTGGTTCCCGAACGCGACGTAACGAGCCTGGGCTCGGCGATCTTTGCCTTCCTCGCGGCGGGAACGTTCAAAACGGTCGAAGACGCCCAGGCTGCCTTGTCGCCCGGTTACAAAGTAATCGAACCGAACAAGAACGATGCGGCGGTGTACGCGCGCATGTTTCCGCTCTTCCGGGAGCTTTACTTCGAACTGGGCGAACGCAGCGTGGCATTGGCCACATTGCGGAGTCTTGCACTTCCACATCACTGATTTCGTCGCCCGCTTCGACAGTTGTGCGGAGTAGGCCTTTGACCTGCGCCTTGATCTTCTCCGGCAGGCTCTGGCTGCCTTGTGTGGCAGGCGGTTTCTACTGCCAATCAGCCTTCCGGACGGACTATTGCGCGATTTTCGCCAGCGCGGCCTTCGCCTCGTCCACGCCGATCTCGCGCACATAGATATTCCGGAAGCGAATCTCCGAACCGTGCGTCTGCAATTCAATCGGACCTGCCGGCAGCACCGGAATCTGGCGATTGAAATAGTTGTCGAGCACCGCGCCATCCACCGTCAGCTTGTCGTTGAACCAAACCCAGACCCGCGTGCCGACCATCTTGATGTGGAACGTATTCCATTCGCCGACCGGATTGTCCGCCTTCACCAGCGGCCACTTGCCGGGATTATCCGGATTGTCGTTCCACAAAGCACCCGAACCCCTCGGCGCTCCGTTCTTAACCTCATTTGGATTGTCAACATCCCAGATCTGCACCTGCGGATAACCGCGCAGATAAATCCCCGAATCGCCGTTGTGGTTGACCATCAGCCAGTCGACGTACAATTCAAAATCGCCGTAATCTCTCGCCGTGCCGAGAAACACGCCCTTGCCGTCGGAGACGATTTCGCCCTTGGCCTTGTCGACACTCCAGTGCAGATCACGGTCTGCGTTCCACTGCGCCTGCATGTTAGCCAGATCTTCTTTGGCAAGCGATGCCTGAATGTGCGGACTGTAATCGCCCTTGATGCCGCGCCATCCGGTCAGGTCGGAGCCATTGAAGAGCGCCGTAAATCCGGCAGGCGCCTTGTTGAGAGCCTTGGTTTGCGGCAGAGCCATCCGCGGCGCCGCAAATCCCAGTGCGACCACGAATCCGAACCGAACACTAGCCATCCGCTTCATTGAACCTGCCTCCCATGCGGAAAAACTCCGCAGACTGATACTTTATCACCCGGGTTAAACGCATCGTCGCTCGTCTGGGTGTTTAACTGTGCTGGGGAACTCGCCAAAGAAGGGCGCTACCCAGGGTGTTCCGGGCGTCCAAGGGCGCAAGCCAAAGGCTGCTCCACGCGTTGCGTAAGTGCTGTTGCATCAATGTGGAGTAGGCCTTTGGCCTGCGCCTTCGAAGATGAAAGTGATTGACGCGACTACGCGGGCAGCTTTCGGTAACAGGCAATTCTGGCTGAGTCCGCAACGCCGTTAAGCGCCCCACTCGTCTGGCAGTCGTAATGCATTGGATGTTGCCGGCGCGTCGACGAACGCGGTTCCCGCCCGGAAAAGCAGGGAGTCATTTACACACGTCTTCGTAGTAGACCGATATTTGAGTCTTGGCACCCTTAGGTGCCTGAACCACGACCGCATTAATTTGCCTGCACCTTCCCCAATCTACCGTCTTAGTCCAGTCACGGGACAATTTGATTTCGTGGTGACTAATCAGAAGGTCGTCCTCGTCGTACGTCAGGCGCTCTTCCGTACCGGATCGCTCGTTAACTATCCGGACGGCAGGCCTATCCGGATCCCTGACTATGATTTTTGGATGCAGGTAGGTGTACCACAAGAAACAAAGTGGCACAACGTAAACCACCAAACCGGCAATGAATAATTTCATCGGATCCTTCCAATGCCTTTATCCTTTTATACCAGTCACTGACGGCAGTATTTGAGGTTTCGCGAGAACTGTCGCTCGTCACCGAACGGGATACCGAAACCCGTTCGATCAGCGGGCCGGGCGTCTGCCCGTGTTCGCCGCAACGCCATCCCTGGCCGGATGCCACGCATAGTAGTGCGCCAAACCGTGCAGCGCCGCTTTGCTTTACGCCGCATGGTGGGGCGCGGCCATGCCGTGCGCTTGCGCCGCCACCGGCGGCACTGCGGGAGGGCCTGAGTCCGGTAGCGGACCCGGTCCTGAGTTGCGTTTAACGCGAGACGGTAGTACGGTAGAACTATTTGGCCACCGGTACCGTGGCTGCCCGTGGTACTTGGTCCACTTGGATCGCTACTTGCATACCGCACCACAACAACAAGGTCCCTGACTGGTATATGCGTATCGCTTCTTCCCTAATCGTATCGAATTGTGGTTCGAGTTGTGCATTCACTTCTCTCGACTCTTTCAGCCGGTCCAAGTCAGAGATGCGTGGGTCGACCACAAATTCATGGATAAGCGCCACGACAAAAGTGCAGGCCGCGGCAGCGATATTAGCCCAGCCTAATCGCGTTGGCCGCTTCCAGAATTTGTCCCAAGTATCTCCACGAACCCACAGAACCGAAGCAATTACGACGAGACACAAGGTGGCCATTTTCAGAACCGTGGACGCGGTATGCCAAGCCGATTCTGACATAGAATATCCTCCTCCTCAAAGCGTCGGCCAGAATATCATCCGGTGCAGTCCGATGTGCCTGTTGTCCCGTCGCCGGCAACCAAAAGAAATCCAAGTTGACGGAAAGTCGGCATCTCGAACGTATGCCGCTGCAGAACGACGTCATGGAACCGGCCGCCGGAAAACCGCGATTGGGCTTTCCTCCACGGTGGAACTTCATTTGGAATTCGGCTGCCCAGGCAATCGAAGTGACCCGCCAGGGAGCAGCGATCACGTATCCAAAGAGCGGGCGCAATCCAGCGCTTCGTGTCCTCTGCCTTCTCTTCTCACCACGCAACTGTTGCGCCGCAGTTGGCGAAGCAGCGTCTCACGGCTCATCCGACCACGACGAGCTCTTGTCTTGCCTCCGGCTGCACTGCCCGTAGCGATACCTCGCGCCTGTGCTCCAGAACGAGGGTGATCGCCTCCCTAAGGCTGCTCAGGCATTCCTCGCCTGAAGCACCCTGTCCATTGGCGCCAGGCACTTCGGCGCAGTAGGCGATACACCACGGGCCGTCCTGCTCGACAATAGCAGTGAATCCATTGCGCATAGCCACGTTAACGCGCCCTGATCGCAGCGCCCGCAGCCCTTGATGAATGGCACCCGCCCTACGGAACGATACCGCGCAGATTATTCATCAGCTGTATCTCCGCTTCGGAAAACCGGCTGCGGAACGCAGGCTTACTCATGTAATTACTGCGCTGCTCATCCGCCAACGTTGCGAGGTAATTCAGTTCGCGCGTGATGACGGTTTTGCGCGGCTGCGGCATGATCTGATACTCGCGCAACGACTGGCGCACGTCCTCGCGCTTGTCCGGGGGCAAGGCCTGCATCTTCTCCAGCTGGCGCATGATTCGCGCCTGCTGGTCCGCCGGCAGGCTTAAGTAATTCTGTACTTTGTCTTCTATGGTCTTCTGCCGGGCCGGAGGCAGATTCGCGAGGGCCGCAGCCCGCTCCTCGGGCGACATCTGAGCCAGCCGCTGCAGAGTCAGACCTCCGGGAAGGTTGGGGGCATTCAGGGCCTGCTGCGCCGCCCGAACCTGCTCGTTGGCGGCCTGCGCCCGAGCCTTGTCGGCGGCCTGCATGTCTCGCCGGGCCTGATCCTGGTCGGCCTTTTCCTGTTCCTGTTGGGGCCAGGGACCAGCCGATAGAATCGCCGCGGACATTACCGCCATCAGTAAGGCGGACAGGCAATTGCGGTGAATCGGCATCAAGTGTTTTCCGTCAAGGCTTCGTCAAAAAGACCGCGATTTCGCCGTATTCGTTACAGAGTCTTCTTGGCACTCGGCCTTGGTTTTGCCGGTACGGATTCCGTATCCACGTCGCGCAGCAGTTGGATATCGTCCAGCGCGCTCTCCAGTTGATCGGCATCGCCTGCGCTCACTACGATAGCCGCCGTCGTCGGCAGACCGGGTCTTTCGTGCTGTCTGCGGGAGTGGTCCAGGACAAAGGCTGTAATCAAAACGCCGGCGGCGAAAACCACGGGCGCAACCCGTTTCCACAAGCCGAACCCAAACATTCCGGCGAAACGCCCCTGCCGGGACGCGGCGTCCGCGTCGATCTTCCTCCACAATTCGCGGTTGAAGCCTGCGCTGACAGGGCCGGGTTCCCACTCGTCCAGGCTCCGCCAGACGGCCGCCTGCCCCACCCGCAGAGCTTCGCATTGAGCGCACCCGGAGGCATGCTTTTCGAAAATCGCGGACTGCGCCGGATCCAGACGTCCGCCGATATAGTCCAGCAACATTTCTTCAGAGGGGCAATTTGTCATCGATATCTCCGGAACATCCATATTACGCTCCAATCGCCAGATGCGCCAAACGCGCACGTAAAGTTTCGTAAGCGCGGAACAGCAGGCTCTTAACGGCCGATTCCGAACATTCCAGCGCCTCGGCTATCTGCGAATAATCCATCTCTTCGTACTTGTGCATCAGGACCGCCGCCCGCTGCTTCGCCGGCAACGATGCGATCGCATCCCGAATCTCCCGGAGTCTGTCCTCACCGACCAGACTTTGTTCCGTCGATGGCCGCCGGTCCGGCACGTCGCGGGCGGGGCGATCGACGCCCCGGTCTCCACCGGAACCAGTTCGGGGCTCGTCGATCCGTTCGGCGGCCCGCTCGTGCCTTTCATCCCGCAGCCAGTTCAGAGCCACGTGCGAAGCTATGCGCAACATCCACGTCGTAAACTTCGCCGCCGGCTCGTAGGACGACCGCGAGCGGTAAATGCGCAGAAAAACCTCCTGCGCAAGTTCCTCCGAGGCACCCGCATCCTGAACCATTCGCTGAAGAAAATGAACCAGCGGGTTCCGGTGTTTTTCCAGCAACAATCGGAAACTGTCGTTGTCGCCCTCCCGGACGCGCAACATCAACTGCGCATCCAGATCGAGCGCCGAGACGGCCTCCATACCTTTACGAACCCGGTCGGCCATGATTAGTTTCGGTCCGGTCATGGTTGACCGCGACCGCGTAACGCGACGGTACTAATGGTACTAGACCAACCCGCCGCGCACACCTATTCTACGAGAATTCGCCACGGGGAGTACGCCCCATCAGACGGCGGATCGCCTCGGCTGGCGTGCGACCCTCATTAAGGACCGCGTGCATTTCCGCCGTGATAGGCATTTCAACGCTATAGCGTTCAGCCAGATGGATAGCCGCGGAAGTGGTCTTAATTCCCTCGGCGACCATTGGCGTGGAATCGATGATGTTTCCAAGCGCTTTTCCGGCAGCCAGTTGCAGTCCGACCGCGCGGTTCCGGCTCAGTTCGCCAGTGCAGGTCAGAACGAGGTCACCCAGTCCGGCCAACCCGGAGAGCGTTTCGGGCCTACCGCCCGCTGCGACCGCCAGACGTGTCAGCTCGGCCAGGCCCCGTGTTATCAGCGCCGCGATGGCGTTGTGGCCGGTCCCAAGGCCAACGCAGATTCCCGCTCCGATAGCTATCACGTTCTTCAGTGCGCCGCCGATTTCGACCCCGACCGGGTCGTTGCCCGCATACACGCGAAACGTCGGGCCGGAAAAGCCGTTCTGGATCTCCTTCGCGACCGCCGCGTCTTCCGACGCAACCACCACGGCTGTCGGGTTGCCCGCCGCAACCTCCTTCGCAAAGCTGGGACCCGACAAAGCCGCAATCCGGTAAGCGTCTCCCACAATGTTTCGGATCACCTGCGTCATCCGCAGGAGCGATCCCGATTCGAGGCCTTTCGTCGCGCTGACCAACCGCATTGTGGGGACGAGCCATGGGAGCATTTCCTCATAGACTTCGCGCACTACATGCGAAGGCATGACGCTGAGGGCGATATCGGCGCCGGAAACGGCGTCCCGCAGCGTATCGCCGGGCAGCACGTTTTCCGGCAGAGCGACGCCGGGCAAAAAGACGTCGTTCATCCGGGTTTGGCGCACGCGTTCGGCAAGATCCGGCTCTCTGATCCAGAGCCGGACTTCATCAAATCTTGGAGCGAGCACGCAGGCGAGCGCGGTTCCCCAACCGCCTCCGCCGACGATGGCGAGCGTTTTCACTTCAGGAGCGCCGTCCGAAACTAAGTATGTTTTCGTTTCCGGCGCGTATCCGCGCGATATTGCCTTTGTGCCGCCAGAGGATAAGCGCGGATGCCGCCAGCGCGGCGGCAAGCACCGGCCATTCGGGATGAAGAATGATCAGGCAGGCAAACGGATACAGGATAGCGCCGGAAACCGAGCCGAGCGAAAGATAGCGGGTTCGCGCAATAACGACGACGAAAATGACGGTGACAACGGCCACGGGCAGGGGAGTCAGGTATCCGAACGCGCCCAGAAAACTCGCCACCGCTTTGCCGCCTTTGAATTTCAGATAAGGCGAAAACACGTGCCCCAGCAGCACGGCGAGCGCGGTGAAACTCATCCAGAGGATATCGCCATGCGTGAGCGTATCGGCGAGCCAGACGGCGAACCAGCCTTTTGCCGCGTCGAGCAGGAGCGTCAGGATTCCCGCGAGTGGTCCCGTCGTGCGCAGCACGTTGGTGGCGCCGATGTTGCCCGAGCCGGATTCGCGAACGTCGGCGCCGGTTTTCAGCTTTACGATCAGCAGGCCAAATGGAATGCCCCCCACCAGGTAGGCCACGATCAAGGCGATCACGCCATTCATGCGTTGGTATTTTTCTCCCTCATCAAATCATACGCGGCGAGCTTCGAGTACGCCGATCCGCGGCCGGTGGGCTGGCTCAGATAAAGGTGGAAGTCGCGGGCGTCGAAACTGCCGAAGCCGAAATCGGTGATTGTGGCGATGTGCTCTCGAAGTCCCTGAATGTCGCGGCCGCGCTTAATGCGGGCCAGCGTCACGTGCGGCTGGTAAGGCCGGTTTTCAGGAACGCAGCCCAGTGGCAGGAGAGCGCGGTCGATGGACGCCGCCAGTTCCGCAAGCGAAGGCCCGGTCTGAACGCCCGCGAAGAGCGAATGCGGCTGATGAGGATTGGGCAGGAATCCGAAGCGGGAGACCGCGATGCGAATCGACCCGGTGATCGCCACACTGCCGAGGGCCGTTTTCAGCTCGGGAAGGCGGTCTTCCGGCCATTCGCCGATGAATTTGGTGGTGATATGGAGATTATCGGCGGGAACCCAGTTGATGTCGGCAAAGGGGCGAAGCTCGTCGATAACAGCGGAGAGCCGACCGACCAGATTCGAGGGGAGTGAGATGCCCGTGAACAAGCGCATGGATCGGGTCCGCGAACCATTCTACAGGCCGGGATGACGGCGGCGGATGAAAACGCCATCACCATCGGTGGTGTTCCGGAACACCGGGCTGCGGCCGGCTCGCTATTCAGAAAACTGTGTGATCTTCGCCGCGCTCCCGTCCGGGAATGCCGCACGAATCTCCAGACCCGCGCCGCCGGCGCTCTCCGCAACTGGTGAAGCGATATCACTGCAACCAGACGCCGGCAGGCGGCGGCGCTGACAATCTGCGCGCGGACACTCCCGCGCACAGTTGCCGGAAATTCATAGCCATTTTGAATCTTCTCCTTCTCAATCGACCTGAGGTGCCGACCGAACAACCTGTCCGCCAATGGGACATTCGCCTCGTACCACGGTCGTCGCCTGTCTTGTCCCCGGCGACAGGCAGAATTGCGGTACGAGATGGGGGCGCGGTCCGTCGGCAGCCCGTCTCGTACGTCGCCCGCCGCGGCCGCGGGGTGGTTAAAGGGTGCGGCTGTCGTCACTCCCCGGACTGCCCGGTAGCGGAAACAACAACTCATTTCCGTCGGGATCGGCGATCCTTATCACGTCGTGGCCCCACCATGACTTCTCGCTCGGAATCGACCGCTCGTCGATCTTACTGCAAAGGGCGGCGAATCCATCGGCGGTCAGTTCCACAAACAAGCGAGCCTTGTCTCTTCGCGTGTCATGCTCGCAAAGGATGATCTCGCATCCCGTGCGACTGACCTGGCAGACCTTCCCCGCGCCATCGCCCTCATGCCAATCCTTCCCGAAGCCGAGCATGTCGATGTAGAAATGAAGGGCACGGCTGACGTCGGCAACGAAGAGCACGGGACGAGCGTACCACCGGTGAGTGATTTGTTCCTTGACGGTCGTTGTGTTCATGGCGATCGCGATTCGTAGGTAATTGTAGCAATCCGGCCGAAGGGCGGCTGCAAACAGAATTGTCCAACAGAAGATGATCCTGAAACCGGAATGGATTCCAACACAAGGTGATCCTGAAAATGGTACAGATGGGGTAGGCGGGCGAATGCGGCCCGTTCGCCCTGCCCGACACCTACGGTTCCCGCCCGGTTCCAATTCGGGAGTTTCATGGGCGAGAAGCCAATTCAGATTGCGCGACCGTCTTGAGATCTTCGTAAACACCACGCCGTCGGCCGGGAGCTGTCGCCAAGGTATCCAAAGGCGTTAGGATGGAGGATTATGGGAGCGTACTTTTCCATGCCTGCACCGGACCGTAAGCGAGGCTTGCACCTTTCTTCGCGTCAACAGATGAATGAACTTCGTCCGGCCATGGACGCTGCTCTGGCGTCATCGGCGAAGGCGCTCACGTTGCTGCAGAAACGAGACGGCCATTGGTGCGCGGAACTGACGGCGGATAGCACCTTGGAGTCCGACTACGTGCTGCTGCAACTGTGGTTGCATCCGCCGGTCGATGGCCTTTGGTCGCCGCCGTCCCGGACACGAATCGAAAAGGCCTGCAAAGCGGTGCTCGACCGCCAACTTGCCGACGGCGGTTGGAACATATATCCGCAGGGGCCTGCCGAAGTAAACGCCACAGTTCGCGCGTACACAGCATTAAAGCTGGGGGGCCATTCGCCGTCGGCGCCTTACATGGTAAAGGCTCGCGAGCGGGCCCTGGCTTTGGGCGGACTGCAAGGGTGCAACAGCTACACCAGGATCAATTTCAGCCTGTTCGATCTGTACCCGAAAAAGTTCGCGCCGAGCGTGCCTCCGGAAGTCGTCATGCTGCCGGTGCTTTATGAGATGTCGTCCTGGGCGCGGGCGATCGTGGTTCCGCTCTCGATTGTGCAGGCCATCGGGTTGCAGCGTCCGGCGCCACACGGATTTAATGTCGACGAATTATCCAAGCCGGGCGTCAAACTAAAGCTGCCATCGCGGGGCAAGCTTGGCCCGCTGTTCGCACAACTCGATAAAGCTCTGAAGCTCTGGGAACGGCGCGGGCTGAAAAATGTGAGGCAGGCGGCGCTGCGACAGGCCGAACACTGGATGCTGGACAGGACACGCTATGCAGACGGATTGGGAGCCATTTATCCGTCGATGATGTATCTGATCATGGCGCTCGATTCCCTGCGCTACGCCGACGACCATCCGGATCGGGTCGGCGCAATCAAGGTGTTCGAGGATCTCCTTATCGAAAGCGAGGATCGATTCCAGTTTCAACCGGCTGTTTCCCCCATCTGGGACACGTCCTACGCCGCCTTCGCATTGGGAGAGGTGGGTTGCGCCGACGCGGATGCGATGCCTGATTCAAATGTGATGCGGAGATCCGCGGACTGGATGTTGGATCGCGAGTGCCGGCGGAAGGGCGACTGGTCCGTGAAGCGCCCCGGCCTCGAGCCGAGCGGCTGGGCGTTTGAGTTCGCCAACGAACATTATCCGGATATTGACGATACCGCCATGGTGCTGCTGGCCCTGCTGCATGCCAAAGGATCCGATCCCGCGCGTCAGCAGCGCGTGGAGAAGAGGGCGATCAACTGGCTGCTGGGCATGCAATCGAGCGACGGAGGATGGGCGGCTTTCGATGTGGATTGCAACTGGAAACTGCTGGACAACGTGCCCTTTGCCGATCACAACGCGATGCTGGACCCGACGTGTCCCGACATTACGGGCCGCGTGATCGAATCCCTGTGCCGCCGCGGGTACACGATGGAGCACGCCGCGATTCAGCGGGGCGTCCAGTATCTGCTGGAGCGTCAGGAAGGCAACGGAAGCTGGTACGGACGTTGGGGGGTGAACTATATTTACGGCACTTTTCTGGCCGTGCGCGGACTGCAATCTTCCCGCGCGCCTGCGGCCCGTCCGGCGACGATGAAGGCTTTGGAGTGGGTGAGATCGATTCAGAACCGCGACGGTGGATGGGGCGAATCCTGCCTTGGTTACGAAAAGGGCCGTTTCGTGGCGGCGGAGAGCACCGCTTCGCAGACCGCCTGGGCGCTGCTCACGCTGGCGGCGGGCGCAGAGAGTTCCTCGGAACCGGTGGTGAAGGGGATCCGTTATCTGATCGCAACGCAGAAGCCAAACGGGACTTGGGACGAACGCCTGGCGACGGGCACTGGTTTTCCGGGAGTGTTCTATTTGACCTACCACCTCTATCGGCATTATTTCCCGATTCTGGCGCTTGCAACGTTGAGGCAATGATGGGGTTCAAGGCAACGCGTTTTCGCTACTTTACCGAACCGCCGTTAGCTCAGTGAATCGCGTCCGACAAGTCGCGTAGCGACGAATTGTCCGTTACTCCAGCCCGCCGGCGCGTTCATTCTCTGGCTGGAGTTTGACCGGTACCGGCTGACTCCACCCTGCGCCGTTAAAAACGGACTCGGCGCCCGATGTCCAGATGTCAGCAATGGGCGCTTCTCGTCAACTTGACCACCCTTCCCAATTTCCCCGGTGCCGCGATCGACGAACTACCTGCGGATGTTCGCGGTTAACGCAATATTGGATTCGGAGCTTAGGCTCGGGGCATGGTACCGTTGGGCTTCCGCGTCTCGTACAGATTCCCGAGAGCCAGCCGCTGATTCTCATTCCGGGGGGAAAGAGCATGACCGCGTGGAACAGAATGCAAATCACATCGAAAGTCCCGGGTGATAGGAAAACAAGCGAGGGAACGGTCCGCTTCATTGGCGTTGCGGTTCGTCCCACACTACTTTTCATGGCTGCGTTCGCACTCAATGTCACGCCGCACGAGGCGGCGCACGCGATCACCAGCCATATGCTTGGGTTCAGTTCCACGCTTTACCAGATGTGGGTCAATCCTGACGTGGCTACGGCCACTTCGCGGCAAGCCATTGCAATTGCGATTGCGGGCCCAGTCTTGAGCCTCGCCGTTGGCCTGATCAGCTGGCTTTTGTATCGTCAGCGCTTCAGCCGCAGGCGAAGTGGACTTCTCTTTCTGATGCTGGCGATAAATGGATTTTATCTGTTTCTCGGCCCGGTCGCCGCGGCTACATTGGGAGGTGACTTCAACGTAGCGCTCCGGTTCGCAGGCGCCTCAAAGCTACTCATGAACGTGATATCGGCTTCCGGTCTTCTAATGCTTCCGGCGATGATGTATTTTATGGGAAAGGAGCTCTCATCCTGGGCACCCACCTGGTTCAGCCGGACCAAAGTTGTTTTTTGTACTACGGTTGGTCCCTGGCTGATCGGCACTATCCTCATCACATTGATTTACTTGCCATTGCCCAGTTTTCTCATCGCTCCTAATTTCCTGGGCTCGGTTTTTTGGATTTTCGCGGTAATCGGAGCTATCGTGGCCGACCGGACGATACTGGCGCCGCGGCCGGTATGTTCGCTAACCCGCGTTGACTTCATGGTGACGGCTGCTGCTTTCCTGATGGTGAGATTACTTGTCCATGGGGTGCGGCTGGCTCATTGATGGTTCACTACACACCTTTTGAGGTGACCACCGAGGCGTTGTTTCCCGCCTGACCATTCCGGCCAATGAGATACTTTGACGTTTGTCGGCAACTCGCGGATTGACGCTGCTTGCGCGGCGGCCAGTGACTGCCCCTGCCTTGTCGCGCAGCGTTTACCAACCGACCCCTCGGTCGACCATCTCTGTCCGCCATATGAGCACAAGGCGGAGTTAAGTTGGCGCCGTTGGGTCCACGCGGTGAACAGCGGTCGCAGGCGACTCTGTTGGATGCGGGCACGGACCTGCGATCGGAATGTCGGTCGCAGGCAAGCGGCTAATATGTTGGTTCAGGAACTATGTCCGGAGTTCGAGTCATCCACTGGAGATCGGCCGAAGCGGGTCCACTGCTGCACGCCTGTCGGAAAACCCTTCTCGAAGTCGATTATCTGGAAGGCGATGGGGCGGCTGTGACCCGCGCGATCCGGGCGAAATTGCCCGATGTCGTCGTGATCGATATTTCCCGGCTTCCGAGCCATGGGCGCGAAGTGGCGATCTGGCTGCGTGGCGCAAAATCGACTTGCGGGATTCCGATAATATTCGTCGGCGGCCAACCGGCGAAGGTTGCCGCGATCCGCGAATTGTTGCCCGACGCAGATTATTGCGAGATCGGCGATATCGCGGCAGTGGTGAAACGCATCCTCAAGACCGGGCCTTCGCGCGATCTCGCAGCACCGCCAGGCATGATGGAGCGCGCTCGCGAGAAGCCGGCGGCACAGAAGTTGGGGATCGTGCCCGGTGCGATCGTCTGTGTTGTGGAACCGCCCCGCGAGTTTCCCGCGCTGCTCGGCGATTTGCCCGATGGAGTGGAATTCCAGGAAGGCCCGGCGTCGCTTACACTCTGGTTCCTGCACGACCGCGAGAGCTTTCTCGCTTCCCTGCGCCAAATGAGAACAATGGCCGCGCGGACGAAACTCTGGCTGCTGTGGCGGAAAGGATCGGGCAGCGGGATTACGCAGAATGCGGTTCGCGACGCTGCCCGGGAAGTGGGATTGGTGGATTACAAAATCTGTTCGGTCGATGTGCACTGGAGCGCGATGCTCTTCGCAAGGAAAAAGACGTGAGCGCAGCCACGCGAAGCGCCGCGCTACCGCGCGCCTCTTATCACAGTGGCGCCGCGCTGCCGCGCGGCTTTTACAGCCGGAGCGCAGTGGTTGTCGCAAGGGAATTGCTCGGCAAGGCGCTGGTGAAGGGAAAAACCGCCGGCGTCATTATCGAAACCGAAGCGTATCCCGGCGGCGACGATCTCGCTTCGCATTCGGCTGCGGGCCTCACTAACCGCACAAGAGTCATCTTCGGCCCGCCAGGCCACGCATATGTCTACCTCAGTTACGGTATGCACGTATGCATGAATATCGTCGCCGAGCCCGAGGGCACGGCGGGCTGCGTTTTGATCCGGGCGCTGGAGCCTGTGTCGGGCCTCGAAATCATGCGCGCCCGCAGACCAGCCGCCCGCACCGATCGCGACCTTGCGTCCGGACCCGGCAAACTGACGCAGGCACTGGGAATCACGCTCGACGACTACGGCGCGGACCTGACCCACGGCCAGTTCGCCGTGCATGAGGCGGTCAACGCGCGGCAATTCGACATCGACGTGACGCCGCGCATCGGAATTTCGAAATGCGTCGATCTGCCGCTGCGATTCGTCGCGCGGGCTGCGCGAATATAAGAGAATGATCTGGCTCATCCGGCACGGTGAAACTGAATGGAGCCTTTCCGGCGCTCATACGGGACGCACCGACATTCCGCTGACTCCGAATGGCGAGGAAAGCGCGCGCGCTATCGGGAAGGAACTGGCCGGACAGGAGTTTGAACTCGTCCTGACCAGTCCGCTGAAACGCGCGATGCGCACCTGCGAGTTGGCCGGCTATGGCGAGCACGCGCAGGTGGATCCGAATCTGGCGGAGTGGAATTACGGATCGTACGAAGGCCTCACCTCCGACCAGATTCGGGCGCAGCGGCCGGGTTGGTTCGTGTTTCGCGACGGCGTCGTGGGAGGGGAGACGATCGGGCAGGTCGCGGCTCGCGCTCACGACGTGATCGATCGGGCGGTACAAACGCAGGGCGATGTAGCGTTGTTCGCGCACGGCCACATTCTGCGCATCCTTACGGCGTGCTGGCTCGGTTTGCCTCCGGAGGACGGACGGATGTTCGTCATGGGCACCGGCGCGATTTCAATTCTGGGTTATGAGCACGAATCGCGCGCGATCCTGCGCTGGAATTCGTAGCCGCGCCATCCGTTCCCTACACTCCGAAACCCGCTGCGGAACCCGCGCAGCGCTACCGCAGACGTGCCTCAAGCTCCCGTATCTGGTTCTCGAGCGGCCTTTGTGGCCGGGCCGACAGAGCGATCTCGCACTGCGCCTTCGCCTGAACGGGGTCGCCCTTCTGGTTCAGCGCCATCGCATAGTGATAGTGGTAAATCGGGTTCAGCGGGGCTTCGACCACCAGGCGCTTAAACTCGTCCACCGCGCTGTCCGCGATGTTCCGCTTCAGATAGATCAGGCCGATCGTGTCGCTGACCTCGAGCATGTTCGGCAACCGCTTCTTGGCCTCGGTCGCGTAGCTCATAGCCTGTGTCAGATCGCCGTTGGTCTCGGCGATCAGGAAGGCCAGATTGTTCAGCGCCAGCGGATTGTTCGGCTGCAGTTTGATGCCCTTTTCGTAGTACTCTTTGGCCTTGCTGAGATCGTGGACCATCTCGTAGAGCAAAGCCAGATTCGTCGCGATCGCGCCGTTATCCGGCAAAGCTTTGGCGGACATTTCGAGGAACTGGATGCTCTTTGGAATATCGCCCTTGTCCTTGTAAGCCTCGGCGATTTTGGCCCAAAGGCTGCCTTTCTGCCTCATATCCGTCGTCGACCCCACAAGGCCCGAATACGTCGCGATGGCGGCGTCAAACTGACGCGCCGACATCTGCGTATTGCCGAGTTCCCGTTGCAGTTCGAAGGACGGATGCGCCGCGGCCGCCTGGCGAATCAGTTCCACGCTTTTCTCCGACTGCCCATCCATCAGGAGCGCTCTCGATTCGCCGAGCAGCCCGCGAATATTCTGGGGCGCGGCTTCCGACGCCCGGCGGAAGTGCTCCATCGCGTCTTTGGTTTTTCGCTGATTGAGATCCAGCACGCCCAGCTCGAGTAGTGTCTCCACCTGCCGAGGGTTCTTTTCGAGGATCTCGTTCAGCAGCTTGCGGGCTTCGTCGTACTTGCCCAGACGCTGCAGCGCGGCCGCTTTCATCACCCTGCCCTGGGCGCTGAGCGGCTGGATCTTCAGAATCTCATCGGCATCGTGCGAGGCGGCATCGAAATCGCCGCGTATGATCGCGACCTGAGTCTGGGCGTATCGCGCCGGCAGATAGCTCGGGTTGAGGTCGATGCACTTGTCGAATTCCTGACGGGCCTGTTCGTACTCGCCCTTGGCGAAGTGCGCGCGGCCCAGGTTGAAGCGCGCGACGAAGTTGTTCGGTCTGGTGGCGACCACGGACTGAAGGTCGGCCAGCGCTTCGTTGATTTCGCCTTTATCGAGCATGAACGTTGCTTTGAGGCCTTTCGCTTCCGGATCCTTGGGGTCGTTGCGCAGAATCTGCTCGTTCTTTGCCTGGGCCATGGTGCTGTTCCCCTCGCGGATATAGACCTCAATCTCCCGCTTCAGGTAGGTATTCCGCTGACCTGCGTCGTTCTTTATGCCTTCTTCGTACTCCTTGATAGCGGCATCGAACTGGCTCACGCGCACGTAAAAGCTGCCAGCCTGAAGATAAGCGTCCGGAAACGACTTAAGATCCTTCTTCATGTCGCCGAGCAGCGCGATAAGATCGCCCTGCCGCTGCTGGCCGAAATAGAACCGCGCCAGCGTGAGGCGAAGAGCCGAGTCCTTCGGCACCGCCATGATCGCGCGTTTCAGCATCGCCTCGGCTTCCGGCATCTTCTTCTGCGCGACGTAAATCCGGAAGAGCTCGTAATAAGCGCTGAGGTTGGTCTTGTCTTTGTCGATCAGGCTCTTGAAAAGGCCTTCCGCTTCCGCCGTTTCGCCTGTAAGCAGGAGCGTGCGCCCCAGCGCCAAAGTCCCCACGTAGTCGCCCGGTTTGGAAGCGAGCGATGTCCGATATTCCTGCACCGCCGCAGCCAGATTCTGTTTGCCCTCCGCCGAATTGTTGGCCTTGAAACTGGCGGTTGCCGCCAACAGCATCAGATCGCCCTTGAGCTTATGTCCCTGCCATGAACCCGGGTTAAGTTTCAACAACCCATCGACCATGGGCTGGACCTGTTTTACGATGGCATCGGGGTTCTTCGAACTCTGCGCGGCCATCAGCATGATCTCGCACATTTTGAGCGTCGCATTATCGGCGTCCGGCGTGCCGGGCTTAAGGAGAGGCACGGCCCGCTGCAGCGCCGGAAACGCATCGGCCCACCGCTGGAGATCGAGATCCACCAGAGCAAGATGGTAGTACGCGGGGCCGAATTTCTTGTCTACGGTCAGCGCTTTCTTATACATCAGAGCGGCCTCTTTGAAGCGCTTCTGCTCGTAGTACTTATTGCCGCTTTCGAGGTATTTCTGCTTGAGGTAGTCAGGGTCGCGGCTGCACGATACCAGCGTAAGGGCAGTCAGTGCGATAATCGCTTGTCGCATATATCGGTTATAAGGCCTAATTTGTTCCGCCGCTCTCCGGAGGGATGCCGATACCATCGTCACATACCACGCATCGGCCTGGGCGCATACCAGGTCCGGATAGCGCTCGGAGATTGGCTCAATGCGCTGATTTGATTATGACGGAAATCAGCCCTGGTCGCGATCCGGGTACTGTCCGGGACGGAACGGCTCCGAATGTGACGCGGATAAAGCAAACACCGGGTACCACCCCCGCTCGGACGAGCCCGGCTCTCCACTCCCCGGCGCAAGCGTTCGCGCATCTCGGCGTCGTACGTCAGTTCCCCGCTGCCGCCGCGGCCCCTGCCGCCGGAACCCTCCCGGCATCCAGATTGTTCCAGTTGAGAATCGCGTTGAAAGCGAGGAAAAATGTCCCCTGCGTCTGCCAGCGCCAGAATGGCCGCAGCGCGAACATCACAACATGGCCCTTGCCGACCGGCATATCGATCACCAGCGCACGGTTCACCAGCGTCTCGCCGCCGCTGAGCGTGCCGGAAAGCAGCATTTCGTCGGCGGTAGCGGGAAACTGCATGACGACACGCGGACGCGGAGCTTGCGGCTGATCGGGATTTGCCGCCTGTGCCCCGGTGGCTCCGGTTGCGCCGCTGGCACCCATCTTCGCGGCTGCGCCACGTCCACCGCCCCGCCCACCGCCTCGTCCACTGCCGCCACGGCCACCCGATGCACCGAGCGCGGCGGTCACGGGCCCCGACCCTCCGAGCACGGGCGACGGCGGCAACGCGGGATTCCCTTCATATGTCGCGACCCGAACGGGCGTGGCATTCGGCGTTACGATCTGGCCGAGGCTGGCCCCCGCCCCGCCGCCACCTCCTCCACCGCCCCGGCCGCCGCCGGCAGCTACCACGAACACCGGATCCTGATTGAAGTACACGGGCAGGTCCTTATCGGCATACCCATACGCGATAGGGCTCTTGAGATCCGAAAACACTCCACGGAGGATGGAGCCGCGCGCGAACAACTGCGCGGGATGCTCCACCGTCACTCCGGGCGACATCCCCGCTTCTGAAACCATCGATGCAGTGGAACCTTCCGTGATCAACACGCCTCCGGCGCGAACGAATTTGTCCAGTTCCGCCAAACCTTCAAGGCCCATCCCGCCCCGGATATCGTCGCTCTGGTCGAGCGCTCCCAGGTTCGGCGTCAGGTCGGTCTTCTTATAGGGAATCGGATCGCCGTCCGTCATGGCGATTCCGTTCAGCATGGTTTGAAGCGTTCCGCCGGCGTGCGGAAACAGGATCACGTCGTACTTCGATCGCAGATTGCCCTCGCGCAACTTCTGATCGGCGAAGTAAGTGTAGGGAACGCCGTAATGGTCGAGCGCCGCCCGAACCCATCCTTCATCCTGCGTCCGCCACCACGTATGCACATAGCCGATGCGCGGCACCTTCATTTCATGCGTCTTCACGTCGGGCAACGCGGCCACGGCGGTCGCCTTCAGCCCCAGTTCCTTCAGCGAAGGCTCCAGCTTCGCCCGATCGGCGTTCGGAATAATGAACGACCCCGCCCGCAGTTTCACGCCGTTCAGATCGAAATCGTCCTCTGCCGCCAGCATCGTCGTCTCCGGATGGCGGAACCGGAACGCCATCAGCGCGTTGTCGGTTGTGTGGGCGATAACGAGAGTCTTGGCGGAACCGTCGATGCCGCCAGCCGGCTTGGCTTCCGAAGTCAGCGGCGACATACGCTGATCGAGGATCGCCTTGCTGGTTGCCGGTATCACCCTGACGTTCCGCATGTACGACATCGTCCAGCCGGTATCGTCATAGGGCGGGGGATTCGCGGGCGGATAGTTCTGCACGCTCATATACATATCGACGAGCGTCCGGTAGGGCTGATCGGCGCGGATCACGTAGTCGCCTGCCGCAACATCGAGTGTGCCGGCCGTGAATGCCGCGTCCGCGCGATGGATTTCCACTCCCTGGCGGCGGAGTTCGTTCACCAGATCGGCCGCATCGACGCGCCGGCGTTGTTCGGCCGGAACGACCCATGCGTAAGTCGGGCCGTTCTGGCCCTTTTCTATGGAGCGCTTGTTCTTCTCGTAGTAGTTTTCGAGATAGAGTTCGCGATCCTCGCCGACCTTATGCAGCGCGAGCAGCAGCGCCGATTCCTGGATGTTCGTGTTGTTGCGCGGTCCCCATTTGATGGAAGGCAGCGGCGGGTTGGGGCGGTACCACTCGCGGCTGGTGACCGTTGGCTGCAATTGCAGGTTCTCCGTAACGTCGGGACCGTAGCTTTGGACTTCATAAAAGCGGCCGAACGCGTTGTGCGTCATGGGAATCCAGAGGAGGTAGTTGGGAACCCAGCCATCGTAAAAGCCGTAGGTCCAGACGCCCGGCACGCCGCGCTTCGCCATCTCCATGGTCTCCGTTTTGGCGAGGAGCCACCATTCGTCCACCGCGATCGGATCGAGCGAATTGTTGTAAGGTCCGGTTCCCGTGGAGATGTAGAGATACGATTGCGCTTCGTGCAGATCGTGGCCGATCGTCGGACGCCATTCCACGAACATCTTCGTCAGATTCTGCGTGAGCTTCAGATATTGGCCCATGCCGTCGCGATTGTTATCGTGCTGCACGTACTTGCCCCAGTACATGAGGGGCGGACGCGGTTTGCCGGTTTTCTTGCCGTAGTACCAGGTGTCGACTTCTTTCTCGCGGCCATCCACTTCCACTACGGGTGTAAGGAACGTGATGACGTTGCTGCGGATCGACTGGATGAAAGGCGTTTCTTCCACAATCAGCCGGTAGGCGAGTTCGATCAGCATTTCCGGGCCACCGGTTTCGGGCGAGTGAACGCCACTCATCGCCCAGTAGATCGGCTTGCCCGTGTGGATCAATTCTTTTGCCTGTTGTTCGGTGATCTTGCGCGGATCGCCGAGTTTCGCGAGCGTGTCCTTATACTGGTCGAGCTGTTTGATGGTGGCTTCATCGGCGATGGCGAGGACCACCATGTCGCGGCCCTCTTCGGTCTGCCCGATCTTCCAGAATTTCGCGCGCGGCGAGGCCTGCGCCAGGGCTTCATAGTAGCGATTGATGTCTTTGGCGTAAGTCAATTCACCTGGCTTTCCGGGGATGCGTCCGAGAAACTTCAACGGTGACGGGACAGTGTCCGAAGCCGGCATGTGATCGACGAGTTCCGTGGTGATTCGGGGGTCCTGGAGATACTCTTTGATCAGTTTGGTGTATTCTTCGTCCTGTTTCTGAGGAGCGGGAGCGGCTGGCGCGGACGACGCCGCTTTCGCAGGCGCTTTCGTTTTCTTGCTTTGAGCGACAAGCGTGAAAGCGAGGACAGACAGTATTGAGATGGCTAGCAGACGGCGTTTCATGCGATGACTTCCTCTTCGTACCCGGCTCATCCCGGAGCGGGTTAATCCGATCAGTGTACAACCTTTCGGGACTGCCGCGTGCATGTTTTCGAAGAGCCGGGCGCGCCGAGCCGCGGGAATGCGCGGCTATGAAATCAGGTCCATCAACCCGCCGACGATGAAGGTTAGATCCGCCGCCCCAACCTCGCCAACCCTCTTTCCGATTCTTTCTACGGGAATCGTGCGCAACTGAGAGATCTTTACACATGAGGAAAGCGGCAGACAATCCTGTGGCAATTCGAACGTCAGGGGAAATCCGGCGCGTAGCGGCTGGCTTGTGATCGCCATCGCAATCACGGTACCGGAGCGCCGGTTGAAAGGCTATTGCTCAGGATGAGCACAGGACGCATTCCCGCCTGCTCGCGCCCCGAACCGGGTTGAGGTCGGCCCGGTAAATCTCTCCCTCAGGATATTGGCCAGGATTCGTCTCCGGTATCCTCATCGGCAAGGCGGATTTCCTCGGCGCGGTCGAGTTTATTCAGTTCGCGCGCGAGACGATTCCGTTTCTCGCGTGCGGCGAGCAAATCTACCGAATACTGGAGCGCTCGGCTGCGCTTGGGATAGCGTCCCTCGCGTACCCAAAGATCGAGATCGGCCACAGCGGATGTCCTACCCGCGCGGATAGGCCTGGCTCCGTTATTTCTTCAACCCCGCCTGCCAGTTCAGCACGACTGTGAATTGCTGCGGCCCGGTTTGGGCGACCGGGACGGGGACGAGAAAGCGCTTCCCGTCGCCGGTGACGGCAGCCCAATAGGCGTCCACGCCCTTTAACTGAAAGATCTGCTCAGCTGGCGAGGGCTGGAACAGCGGCTTGTCGGTGATCGCAGATGACACTACCATACTGCGGTCGTTAGACACATAGATCAACTCCTTACCATCAGCGCCCCAGTGCGGCTTGGCTCCCCCGCCATTCGAAATCCGATGCCTTCCTGTTGCCTCCCGCTTTCCATCGGAATCGAGCGAGAACTCCCGGACATAAACCTCCCAACGCCCGGATTCGTCCGATTCGTATGCGATCCACTTCCCATCCGGCGAGAACTGCGCCCCCTCCTCATCGAATTCCGTCCCTTGAAAAAGCATTGGCTTCCGGCTTCCGTCCATGGGAAGGATCCAGATGTCGTCTTTCGCCGTCTGTGTCTCGACCGAGTACAGCAGAAACCGCCCGTTCGGAGACCAACTGGAAGGATACTTGTTCTCATCCGACTTCCACAAGAGCTCTTCATTCTTCGCCGGAATTCCGTCCCATCGCGGCTCCGCCTGAATCACCTTCGCCAGAATCTCGGAAATATCTTCGCCGTCGAACAGCCTTCGTCCGGTGAGCATCTCATAAAACACCACGCCGAAGGCCCAGATATCGGCGCGCTTATCGACCATTTTGCCGCGCGCCTGTTCGGGAGACATGTAGGCCGCCGTGCCCAGAATCACGCCGACGCGAGTGGCCGCATCATCCATGGTCCGGGTAGGCGAATCCTCGGTGCTCATCCCAGACTCGGAGGTGTCGGCGATCTTCGCGAGTCCGAAATCGAGCACCTTAACCATGCCGTCCGGCCGGATCTTGACGTGGGCGGGTTTCAGATCCCGGTGAACGATGCCTTTTTCGTGGGCGGCTTCGAGCGCGTCGGCGATCTGGCGTGCAATCTTCAGCGCTTCTTCGAGCGGAACCGCACCTTGTTTGATCCTTTCCGCCAGCGTGGGGCCTTCGACCAGATCCATCACCAGGTAGTCGGGTCCAACGTCGCAGAGATGGCAGATGTTGGGATGATTCAGCGCGGCGACGGCATGCACTGCGCGCGAAAAGCGATCGCTGAAACGCTCGCCGGAAACCTTGATGGCGACGTCGCGTCGCATCCGGGGATCGTGCGCGCGATACACCTTGCCCATGCCGCCTTCACCGATGCGCGCGACGATTTCGTAAGGGCCGAGCATCTTGCCCGGGGCAGGCGACATGATGTGAACAAGTCCAGCGCGAAGAGGAGCAGGGCGGATTCTATATGAGCATCCTCAGGCGTTTCAGATCGTCTTCCGTCCATTTGGCTTCCGTTTCGATCATCGACCTGAGGGTTTTCGGGGCGAAAGTTTCGCCGGGGCTATGAAACGTTACCGTCACGCGACGACCGTCCGGGTGACGGTAAATCCGATGAGAGCCGCGTCCCCGGTCAAAGGCGAATCCATCGCGAATGAGAGCGGAAATAATCTCGCGAGCCGTCAGGCTGCGCAGGCGTCCGTAGTCGATCGCCATGAATCAGACGTTGATTGCAACTCGCAGCTCAACCGTGACCCGCGCGGCGTCGGGAATTCCAGCTGGTAGCGTTTCACGATTCGCGACCATGCTCTCAATCACGAGTTGAACGACCTCTTCGATATTCCTTAAGGCCTCGTCCCGAGTGTGGCCCCATGTCGCTGCACCTTGGTCCTGGAGCGCCGGGCAGTATGCGTGCCAGCGGTCTTCGTCCGGCTCCACGACAACCTCAAGAGTGTACGTTTCCATGGTCTCCGTTTTAACGGCGGTCAACTCCAGTGTAATCCCGATCACCAGGCCTTCCGCAATGTTAACCTTCGGGTTCCCATGGCGCTGGATCTCACAATCGAAAAACTCGTGTACGGAGGCGAAGGCCTGAGCCGCGTGGACGGTCAGGTCGTTTTCACGCCTTTCGTGCTGCCTGGCGAATTGGTGCACGTCGCGTCGCCGTCCTCGAAAAAACACGCGCAGCGGGCAAATCTGATCCGCGTCACGCAGCCGTCCGATGATCGTATTACACCGCGTTGTCCGATTTTCGGCGAATGCGGCGGCTGCCATTACCAGCACGCGGATTACCCCGCGCAGTTGCGGCTGAAACGCGGCATTCTCGCCGAAACCCTGCGCCGCGGCGCGAAGATCGAGTTCGACGAAGCCCGCATCGCCGTGATCTCGGGCGATGCCTGGGGCTACCGAAACCGAACGCAGTTCCATATCGAGAACGGCAAGGTCGGCTACCGGCAGATGCGCTCGCAAAGACTCATCCCGGCAGCCGAATGCCCCATTAGCTCGCCCAAAATCAACGAGGCACTGCGGAAACTGAACCGCATGGCGAAGGACCGGCGATGGCCGAAGTTTGTGACATCGCTCGAAGTGTTTACCGACGAGGTTCAGGTGCAATGGAACGTTCTCGAAGCCGGCCAGCCCGTCGCGAAGCATTTCTTCGACTGGCTAGCGGCCGAAGTTCCGGGAACCGTGCCCGGCGCACTCGATTATGAAGTCAATGGCGACGTGTTCAGCATCGCGGGCAACTCGTTTTTTCAGGTGAACCGATCGCTGGTGGGCTGTCTGGCGGATCTGGCAATCGGCGAGGAATCCGGCGCGACTGCGTGGGACCTTTACGCCGGCGCCGGCCTGTTCAGCGTGCCGCTGGCTCGGAAGTTCGGACAAGTGACCGCGGTGGAATCGGGCCGCGCCGCGGACGATCTTCAGCGCAACACGCGGCGGGCTGGAGTCGACGTGGAGTCGATCCGGCAGAATTCCGAGGCGTTCCTCATTGAAGCGAATGCCGCCCCGAATTTCGTGCTGGCCGATCCGCCTCGCGCGGGCCTCGGATCGCCGGCGGTTACGCGGTTGCTCGAACTGGCGCCGAAAAAGATCGTGATTGTGGCCTGCGATCCGGCAACGCTGGCGCGCGATCTGGCGGGGCTGAAAGAACGCTACGAGATTGAGCGGCTGGCAATGGTCGATTTGTTCCCGCAGACCTTCCATATAGAGACGATTATCGGGCTCGTGCGGCGGGATTAGCCGTGCCCTTATGAGTTACGGGCTGGCGCGACTCGTTTCAAATCGACCCGAGCGAAAGGCAACGCGCAGACTCATATTACTTCGGCATCGCGCAAGTTGTTGATTTCGCGTTTCGGCCGAGTCGGCAACGCCACGGCATTCCGGGTGCTGTTGCCACCGCATATGAAATTTTCCACGCGGGCGAAGCCGCGTAAGCCCGGCGCGCGCGATTTCCCGGTCGGGCAGGCGGTGGTGGAAGCTACATGCCATCTGGAGCGCGGCGAGAACGAGCGGGCGCTGGCGCTGCTCGAAGAGGTCGTCCACCACGCGCCGAACGTGCCCGTATTTCGGTATCTGCTTGGAGTGGCGCAGATCAGGCGGCAGTTGAACGAAGCGGCCATTGCGAACTTCGAGATGGCAGTGCGAGGCGAGCCGCAGAACGTCGATTTCCTGGTCGCTTTGAGCGGGGCGCTGCTGGCGGCACGGCCGCAGGACGCGATGGCTCACCTGACGCGCGCCGTTCATCTGGGCACAAAACAACCCCAGGCTTACAGTCAACTGGCGGGCCTGCTGATCGACGCCCGCAGGCCGGAGGAGGCGCTGCCGATTTGCGACGCGGGTCTCGCGATCTGCGGCGCCGGCGATCCCACTGGCGTTGCGCCTATCCTGGGCACCCGCGGGCGGGCGCTGTGGTCTCTCGCTCGAAATCAGGAGGCACTGGAGTGTCTGCATATTGTGGAGGCCGCGCTGCCGCGCGATTCCGCGACCATGCTCGCAATCGGGGGCGTCCTGCTCGAACTGGGGCGGGTGCCGGAAGCGCGAGTTTATATGCGGCGCGCGTGCGATCTCGCCCCGGAGAGCGCGGTGGCGCATTACAGCCTCGGGGTGGTGCTGCTGCTCGAAGGGGATTACCGGGAGGGTTTTCGTGAGTACGAATTTCGCTGGGGTGTGAGAGAACTGGCCGGTAACCGCAAGCCCTTTCCGAAGCCGCGTTGGGACGGGTTGGCGCTCTCGGGAAGCCGCGTCCTTCTTCATGCCGAGCAGGGCGCGGGGGATACGATCCAGTTCGTGCGTTACGCCGATTTCGTGAAGGCGACCGGCGGCAAGGCGATCCTGCTGGCACCCGCGTCGCTGGGCCGGCTGTTAAGCTGGCTTCCCGGCTGCGAGATCGCCGCCCTGAACGAGCCGTTGCCCGACTTCGATTTTCATTGTCCGCTGGTGTCGTTGCCTCTGCTGGCAGGCACGGATAAAAACAGCATCCCGCCGCCCGCGCGGTTTGTCATCCCCGCTGAAGTGGAATTGAAATGGAGCGGGGTTTTCGGAGAAAAGACCGGGCTGCGAGTGGGACTTTGTTGGGCTGGCGCTCCGGATCATCGAAACGACAGGAATCGGTCGTTCCCGTGCCGTGTATTTGCGCCGTTGATCTCCTCTCCCCTCGTTCCCCCCGAGGCGGCGGGGACCGAGTGGTTCAGTTTGCAGGTGGGACCGGCCGCGGCCCAGATCGCCGANNCCGGGGCTGCGCGGCAAGATAAGGGACCTTTCGCCGCTGTTGACGGATTATGCGGAAACCGCAGGGGCTATCACGCAACTTGACCTGGTGATTACGGCCGACACGTCGGTAGCTCACCTCGCGGGGTCGCTGGGCAAGCCCGTCTGGGTTCTGACGCCGTTCGCTCCGGACTGGCGCTGGCTGCTGGNNTGGTATCCGAGCATGCGGTTGTTCCGGCAGCCGGCCGCCGGGGATTGGGAAAGCGTGATTGGCGCGGTGGGAGCGGCGTTGTGGGAATTACCCGGCTTCCGTCCTGAGGAGGTGCCCGATTTAATCTCCACCGGGCTTTGAATCGGTTTTTACCGGTCCACCCCCCGAACCCAGGAGCCGCTGAAAGAAACCCTGCGTTTCCGTGAGGATGACGTCATCCAGCAGCGCCATTTCCTTCAACGGATCGAACTGGCCGATCGGGGTCAGTGCGACCCGATTGCGTTCCTTTTCCAGCCTCGTCGCCGTGATGGCGGCATCGGACCAGGCGGCGCCCCACTGAAAAGCCTGGGAGAGGCCGCCCGCGATCGCGAGGCTGGCGGCGAAAAGCGGAGTCATCACGGCAAAAGCGATATCGAGGTGGGCGTACTTAACGAAACTCGACGAAGACAACGAAGNNAAGTCACGAGCGCTCCGAGAACGGTCGTCGACCAGCGAGTCCTTTTGTAGGCAAGTTTATTGGTCTGGCTGGTCCTCCAGTAATACGCGATCTTTTTGTCGTACTGCTCCAGCACGTGATTCTTCGAATCTTCGGTGCCCGGTGCAGCCGGGGTTTCGTCGACAGTTTCCATGCGGATTCCTTCCGTCCGGCCAAAAGCCAGTGAAGAGATTCTATAACATCGTGGAACCAATAGTTTGAAAACAGGCGGCTAAGGGGTCAATGCCAGAACGGAGCCGGGCTTGGCCGGATCGCCGGGCCCTCGAGCAAGGCAAACACATCGGCGTGACCGGAGCTGCAGCCGGGCAAGCTGTTTGTCAGGCCGTGCAGGGCCCAACCAAGCGGTGTGGCACGGTAGCGGGAATCCTCGATGTCCGTTTTCGCTCCGGCTGCCAGTAGCCGTGCCACCAGACGTCCTTGTCCCTGATGCGCGGCCCAATGCAGCGGCGTTTCGCCAGCGATCCCAAAACGTCCGGACGTGCGCCCGCATCGATCAGGCGGAGCCCGATCTCTTCCGCTCCCAAACTGGCCGCGGCATGCAAAGCTGTCTCGTTTTGCTTGTGATTCACGTCCGACCCGGCTTTTAGCAAGGCATCCACCAATCGCAGCTCGACCGACTCCGAAATGGCCTTTTCGAACACCTTGTCGCTAACGTAATGGAGTGGATGCGTCACGTTCTTTCCGCCTGGAACCCAGGCAATCAGCTCATTTGCACTTCCGGGGAAGCTCGCAAGGGCGCGGTTCAGTCCCTCTACATCGCCCGCGTCGATAGCAGTCTGGATTGTCATGCTACTCGTCAATCCATTCGTCAAATCTGCATTTTCCCACAAGTAGGATTCTCCTTGCCGATCGCCGCGATCTGTGCACGCAAAACCGGGGCGTGATCCACTGCCGTTTGCCACACCAGGGGCCAATAAATGCCGAAATATTCGTGTATCAGGATGTTGCGTAAACCCACGATGTCCTTCCAGTGCACCGAAGCATCGCGAGCCTTGACTTCGGGACTCAGCCTCGCGACGGCCTCGCCAACAGTTGTGAGCCGTTGGGCTACCGCGTAGCAAAGCGTGTCGTCGGCCACGAAGTCGGCCTCCGTTCTTCCGGAAACCGCATTGGCAATCCAGTCCAGTGCTTCCGGAATATCGCCCAGGCGCTGGTCGTCACGCCGCATATATCAGGCGGGCTTCGGAGAGCACAGCGGACCGGATGAGCGGCTTTAGTGCGGGTTTAACGGCAAGATCGACGCGACGTCCGACCAGCGCACTAAGCTCACGGGTCATCGCCGAAACGCCCAGAAGACCAGGGCGCGCACCAGGTAGAAAATCGACAAGAAGATCGTAGTCGCTCTCCGGCGTCATTTCACCGCGCGCCGCCGAACCGAATAGCGACAACTCCTTCACCCGGTGAGGGCGGCAGATATCGGCAATGGCGCTCTCGGGCAATTCGATTCCGGTTGCGATGGTCATCGTCTGAACTCCCGCCACCATTATCCGATAGCTGTAAGGACACTTGTCACGACAGAACCTGCCTGGTCGCAGTTTACTAAACCAACAGAAGCCGTGATTGTCCCCGAACCCAACCCTTTTGTGACGGGTCGCTCCGACTCTGCGCTTGTTTTTTCCCAGCCCGAATTACCGCGTATTCGGCATCGCGTAATAGCCCTTGCGCACCTGAACCTTCTGGTCCTTATCGTGAGTGTGCAGGTCGATCTTTCGGAATGAGCCGTCTTTGACCGTATTTGTCGGCGTGTAGCCGATCAGATACTGGGTTCGCATCTCTTCCTGAATCTGTTCGAAGATGGAATCGAGCGAATTCCGCCCGCCAACCGTAAACAGACGCCCGCCCGTTTCCTCGGCCATCTGCTTCAGCACGCTCTCACCGCTGTACCCCATGTTGAACCCGCCGTAAAACCGACGGTCCACGTAAAGGATGCCGTAGATGATGGAATCCGCCTTCTGCGCGGCTTCGATCGCCGCCTTCATGCTCAGCTTGCTGCCTTCGTCTTCGCCATCCGTAATCAGGATGATGGCCTTGCGTCCGGCTTCATGCGACAGCATGTCGTTCGCTGCAAGGTAGACGGCATCGTAGAGGACGGTGCCGCGCTGGTGGTTCATGGTGGGGACGGGGCCGGACGTGGGACCGGAGTAACCGGTATTCAGCTTCAGGCGCCCAAGGCCCTGCTGCAACAGCCGGGGCGTGCCGGTGATGTCCTGCAGCAGTTCCGAATCGGCGCCGAAGCTGATCAAAAACGCGACGTCTTTCTTCTTCAGCACTGCCGAGAAGAACTGCGAGGCGGCGCTGCGCTCGGGTTCGATCAGATTGGCCTGGCTGCCGGAAACGTCGACAAGCAGCCCCATGGTGAGCGGAATGTCGGTTTCGCGGCTGAAGTATTTGATCGTCTGCGGCTTGCCGTCTTCGGCCAGATCGAAGTCGTTCTTGTTCAGAGACGACACCAGCCCGTTCTGTTTGTTGTGAACGGTGCAGTAGAGGCTGACCACGTCGACATCGACCTTGATCGCCTCGCCCAGGTCCTCATCTTTCGAGGCTTGCTGCGCGACCACCCGGGACGGAAGCATCGGAATGATGAACAGCGCCGCAAGCGCGACGCCGGCGAGCGCCGATGTTTTATTCATACAATCGGGAAAGCGCATAACTCGGTAAAAACGACGTGTGCCGGAAAGAGTCTGTTTCACAAATGCGTACCGCCCTTCAGCATCTCAAGAAAGACCCGGTGCTTGCGGCCATCATCCGCCGCACAGGCCCGTTCACCATGGAATACCGGGAGCCCGTCTTTGAAACGCTCGTTAGATCTATTGTGTACCAGCAACTCAGCGGGCGGGTAGCCAGCGTGATCTTCGGGCGTCTGCGAGACGCGCTCGGCGGCGGACCGGTCACTCCGGAGGGCATCCTGAAGCTGCGCCCGGAGCGGATGCGCCGGCTCGGGCTTTCCGGCCAGAAGACCCTGTACATCCGCGAACTGGCGAAGCACACGAAGAAGGGTAGGGTGGCGTTTGAGAATCTGCCGGAGTTGGATGACGCGGGCGTAGTCGAACATCTGACGCAGGTGAAGGGCATCGGCGTGTGGACGGCCCAGATGTTCCTGATGTTCGCGCTGCGGCGGCCGGATGTGCTGCCTGTGGCGGATCTCGGGATCAGGACCGCGATGCAAAAGGCGTGGAATCTGAGTGAACTGCCGAAACCGCCGGAGATGGAGCGGATTGCGGCAGCGTGGCGGCCATGGGCGTCGGTGGCGAGTTGGTACTTGTGGCGCAGTCTGGATAGCGAGTAGTGTGCCCAGCCAGGGGCGACCGGTTGTTCAGGAGCGGTGCAAGGAACGTCCACCATTGAGGGGCGGAAGTGGCCATCAGCGCCCGGTTTCGGCAATCACATCCAGGAAGTGGCGCGGCGTAACGACCTCAGTGCCCAGCCATCGAAGCGGGAAATCCCTGACATTTCCGGTTACGAGATAATCTGCGCCTCCAGCCTGAGAGCATTCGAGAAAGATGTCGTCGTCCGGGTCGGAACATGCTTGAACTGGTTCAGAAGGCTGCACCCAACAGGCGTTCGCCCGAATGGTTTCCAGAGCGGCGAGGATTGTTTCTTCCGTTCGACTGAAACGGGGCCGGCGAAAAACGGCGCTGCTGACGCACATCTGAACTGCGCCTCCAAGAACCAGCAGGAATGCCTGGGCCGGCGGACCGAGGGGCTGGAGCAGCGCGGAGACTATGATGTTCGTATCGAGAACGACACGGATCATGCGCCCGGCTGCGGATCTCTTGCTCGGCGGGCGCCACGCGCAGCACCGATTTCGGCCTCGATCTCATTCATCGACAACTGTCCGAGTCCGGCCTCTGCCGCGTCAGCCCAGGACTTGCGCAGCCAGTCCGGGGCCAAATCCCGCTCGAGGACGTTTCGCGCATATTCTTCGGCGGTAATTCCCTGCGCGGTGGCCTTCGCGTGGAGAGCCTGGACGTCCGCCTCAGGCAGAGTGATTGTAAGGTTCAAGGTGGTGGCTCCTCACCTTCGAGATTAGCGGGTTTCCGGAGCGATGTCACGCTGGCGGCATGTGTGTTTCAGACTTTCAATGAAGCTGGCGGCGGGCCGTTGTCGGCGGAAACTTCGCCGTTACCCGCCCTGAACGGGCGCGATGCCGGCCGGATTCCTGTTCCGATGCAGGCGCGAGTCGACCGATCGGACCATCCGGTCGAGATCCAGCCCGCCGCCCAGGAACTCATTTAACTTTTTCGCCGCTGCCAGCGGATCTGCCACCGCATCGCGATAGGCTACGGTCAGGACTCTGGTGTCCGGACGCCGCGCGAGCGCGGCCTTTACTCGCACAATCGTGCGCGGTGGCGAGCTGGTATTTGTGGCGCAGCCTCGATAACGAGTAATTCGCGGCCGCGACGATTTCGGCAGCCGTTTGAAAGGCGACGACGCCGCAGGAGACCCCATGCCCTACTGCCAGGTTATCGTCTACTGGATCCAGAAGCTCACTCGCGCGGCTTATTGATCCAATCGCCGCGAAATCCTGTTATTTTCGAGTGGGCTGTAGCCTCAGGCGTTATTTGTACACGCCTATCGAAGTCCACTTTGCCGCAATGTCGGCGTGTCGCTGACGTGGCATTTCATGCCTCTTTCAGGAACTCGGTCCGGTATTTGGACGCCAATGCCTCGGCTTTCGCCTTCAACGCCGCCTGCGCAACGGGATCGGGCTTCGGCGGGGCCGTGGTGCGGGTAGCCACCGGGACCCCGACCTCGATAAAGAACTCCTCCTGCCCTGCCGGGCTGCAAAGACACAACAGGCGCGCCGGTTGCGTCGAGGCATTCCTGAACTGGTGAGGCGCGTTCGCGGGAATGTTAATCACTTGTCCGGCCCGAACCGTCGAATGTTCACCGCGAAACGTCGCCTCGATCTCGCCTTCCAGTACAGTAAACGACTCCTCGAAATCATGGCGGTGCGGGGGCGGNNCCACCGCCGGGAGGAACATGCATGTCAATCAGGCAATAGCGTCCTGCCGTGTCTTTTCCCGTCAGGAGAATCGTATAGGTGTCGCCCACCAATCCAATATGTGGTTGTTTGGGATCGTCCGCCTGAGTAATGGCGAGACTGCGCCGGGAATCGTCTGCGGGAATCGTGTTCATAAACTACTGCTCCTTTTCATCTGCTTTGAGCGGACGGGCCGCGGCGCGCGGCGGCACTGAGTTCGGCAACATCTGTTTCAGCCGGACGACGCGGCCAGTTCGTGCGCCTGTTGCCGGAGAACCGAGGTGTTCCGGATACTTCTCAGCCGGACGCGCCGAACGATTTCATCGGGCCGTTCCTCCGGAATGAAATGGCCGCAATCGGGAACCGAGCCTCCCTCCACGGTTTCGGCCACCAGTGCCACCATTTCGGCGATCCTGCCCCCCTGCGCTTTTTCCCCTCCAAGGGCGATAACGGGGACGCGAACCTTGTTTAGGGTAAGGGGCTCGGTCTGGTCGATCGTCGTGAAGGCAGCGCGATAGACCCCGAGCGCGCCCAGAACACCTTCCATTCCGGAAAATGTACGCAGGTATTCGTCAATCGCCGCCGGTTCGATCGAACGGGGATCGGCGGAAGCGAATCCGTAGAACCAGCTCAGGAATGCCCGTTCATTGCCAACGATAAGCCGTTCCGGCCCACCCGGAGCGAACGGAAGAAGCCACCACCACATCGAGCCCGTCTTCATTGCTTCGGGCGTGTAGTCAAAGATCTTTCGGAGCACTTCCGACAGCATCACCGGCACTTCCAGGTAAAAGAGCGACGATATCTCGTCCGGATGATCGGCCGCCCATAGAAGAGCCGGAGGCGCGCCCATATCGTGGGCGACGAGCGTGAGCGACTTGCCAACGCCGAAGCCGATCTCGTGGACCAATGCCCGGAACTCCTCGGCCAGAGCACGACCGTCATAGCCTTTCGTACCTGGCGGTTTGCCCGAATCGCCGTAGCCGCGCATATCCGGCACGAGGACGGCGAAGCCGGCTTCGGCCAGCGCGGTCATAACATGCCGCCACATATAGCCCGTGCCCAGAAAACCGTGCCACAACAGGATGGGAGAACCGCTCGGTTCGCCGCCGATCCAGTAGTGAATGCGGATAGCTCCCACTGTGGCCACTTTGCTGTTGAAGCCCGGTACCGCCGGGGCTCTGCCAGGAACCTTAAGCGGCGAGTGCGGCACTTCTTACCGCGCCTTTCCACGACTGTGCGGTTTCCTGCGCGAATTCCGCATAACATCGGGGCTTGTGTCCCAGCAACTTCGTCAGGACTTCGATATCGTCGGGTCCCGCAACGAAACCGCGTTCCAGATATCCCTGAAACATCATTCGGATATCGAATGCCGACCATGAGGGAGCGCTCTGCCGCATCTGTAGCTCGAACGCTTCCATGTCTTCTCCGGCATAGTGAATCTCGCGCCCGAGTAAGCCGCTCCATATTTCAGCAACGCCTGGGCCGCTGAGAACATCCGGGCCGTTCAGGTTGTAGGTTTTCCCAAGATGCCCATCGCTGGTAAGCGCGATGGCTGCCGCCTCGGCGATATCGCGGATGTCCACCGCCGAGATGCCGCGCAACCCCAATGGCACCGGGTAGACGCCCGCTTTCGTGAGCGGCTCCTTCAGCGACTCGTCGTTCTGGAAGAAGTAATTGGGGCGAATGATCGTGAAGGGGACGTCGAATTCCCGCAGGGCGCTCTCAATCGCGAGTTTCGATGCAAAGTGCGGGACATCCCTGAAGGACTCCGCCTTGAACACTGAGTGGTAAACGATCTGTTTCAGCTTTCGTTTCTTTGCGAGATCGTACGCGATCAGACCCTGCGTCAACTCATCGGGAGCTACCGCGTTCAGAAGATAGAGCTTATCCATGCCGTCAAGCGCCCTTTCGACCGAGACCGGGTCGAGCAGGTCACCCTCAACAAGTTCAGTTCCCTCGGGAGCCGGCGCCGTGCGATCTTTCGCGCGTACCAGCGCCCGGACCGTCGCGCCGCGCTTCCGAAGCTCCTTCACAACCTGTGAGCCAACCTTACCGGCTCCGCCAATTGCTAGTATTTTCATGTTCCGTTCGGTGCAATTCAATGGCCATTTCGGAAATGTGGAGTGCTGAACGCCGTGTCCAGTGAGAGGGCGAGATCGCGGACGCCCTCAGGACGTCCGCATAGAAAGTTTTCGGCGCTATTTCGCCGCAATGTCAGCATCTCGCTGAAATACCAAATGCCCGCCAAACTCAGAAATGGCCCTGCGGGCAGTGTCACCTCGGTCCGGGAGTCGCCAGATTCCTGTTTCGATGCAGGCGCGAGTCGACCGACCGGGCCATCGCGTCCAGATCCAGTCCGCCGCCGAGGAATTCATTCACCTTCTTCGCCACGGCCAGCGGATCGGCCACCGCATCGCGATAGGCCACGGTCAGGACGCTGGTTTCCGGACGCCGCGCGAGAGCGGCTTTCACTCGCACAATCGTGCGCGCGTATTCGTTTTTCAGCAACTGCCGGCGCTCCGGCGTGGAGACGAGTTCAGGCCTTCGCCTAGCCAGCATGCGGTCCTGCGAATCGAGCACCTCATCGAGATCCCGTTCGGTGAAGACGATCCGGCAAGGCAGACCCGGCGGCAGCGCGATCAGCAACGGCGCAACGATCTTCACTACTTTCCCGCGTGCCCCCCGCAACCAGGAGGAATCCTTCAGCAGATTTTTTACCGGCTCATATTCCAGGTAGCCGCGCGGATTATCTTCATCCGGTTCGCGCATTCCATCGGTCATCACGGTCATGCCGCCAGCCGCCAGCATCTGCATGAACATCGACGTGCCGGACCGCGGCATGCCCGTCACCACGACCACTGATTCTTCAAGGGGCGCATTCTCAAGTTGGGCGGCGCTCTCCGCAATGGCCGGGGCCGTCACGGCGACGACCTCCGCCACCTTTTCCGCAGCCGAGATCGGCGCGCGCGATAAACGCGACGTGTTTTTCGCGCGGCGCATCTTCTGCGCCAGAAGCCGATGCTCTCGCGCCGTCTCCACGTCTCCCAGGTGCTGTTCGAGCAGAGCCGCCAGGCGCATATGCGCTTCGGGAAAATTCGGATTGAACGAAATCGCGGTATAATAGGCTTCCGCCGCCCGGTCGAAATCCTTCATTCCGGCCAGAGCCAGACCCAACAGATAATGGCCTACCGGGGAGTGATAGACCCGCTGCAGCGCATCCAGAGCGGCCTGTTCGGCCGCGCGGAAGCGTCGTCGGCGCAGCTCCATGCGGCAGATTCCCAGGTGCGCGCGGACATTGTCGGGGTCAATCCCGACGGCCTTCCTGTAAACGGCGTCGGCATCCTTGAATCGCCGCAGCCGCAGGTAAAGGTCGGCGCTTTCGAGCAGGAGCCCCGGCCGCACCATATGCGCGGCAGTCACGCGTTCCAGCGCCGTAAGGGCCTCGGCATAGCGCTTCTCCGCCGTCAGAACCTGCGCCTTCAGGTAATCGACGACAGAGGGCTGATAGCGGGCCAGATCCTTCCACTTCGCCAGATCCTTCTTCTGGCCGGCGTCCAGCAGGGACTCGGGGTCGGTGCCCTCTTCGTCTGTTTGTGCCATTGACGCGCCAGCCGATTGTTCGGGCTTCGCCTTCTTCCGCTCCTGCGCCAGATCAAACGCGATTTTGCGCAGGCCGGACACCTTTGCCACAGCCTGTTCCCACAATTCGCGCCTGCGGCCGGCGAGATCGTCGACAATTTCCCGCATTCCTTCGGTCATTCCCAGCGCCTGGCAGGATACGAACAGGCGCACGGCAAACCGCTGCTCGTCGCGATCCTTCGCCCAAAGTTCGGTGAAGATTGCGTGGGCCTCCAGATGCCGGGCGTCATCTTGGTACGCCTCGCCCAGGTTGTAGCGCAGTTCGCGGATGGTCTTCTCTACGGCCACTTCGCGCTGATCGTCGGGACGTTCGATATACCCCAGCTCGATCATCTGTTCCATCGCTTCGTGCGCGGCGACGGGATCGAGGCGGGTATGCGGCGGATGTCGCCCGTCTTTGCCTGGCACGTCGTCCCAACTCGGGAGCGAAGCGGGTTCCGGAGGTTCCGTGAATGCCTGGTCCAGGACCTTGCCGTCCATGTCTTCGCCGACCGGCAAACCAAACAGCGTGAGAATAGTGGGCGTTACGTCCAGCACCGAAGCGCCGTGCAGCAGTTCGTCCTTCTTAATTCCAGGCCCGGCGATGGCGAAAACACCGAAGTCGCGATGCTCGATGGCCGGGCCTGCCGGAATGTCGGGAATCGCGGAGGGGCGCAGATGGTCGGGGTGGAATCCGTGGTCCGACATCAGGATCACGGTGACCGCCTGCTCCGGGTCGAAATAGCCGGATTTCTCCAGGAGCGTGCCCAGCATCTGGTCGTGAAACTGGTAGGCCATGTTGACCACATTGTTGTACAGTTCGAAATCCCGCTCGGAGATCCAGGACTGGCGCGGCGGATGGTACTTCATGAAGCCGTGGCAGAAATGATCGATCGCATCGTAATAAACGGCGAAAAAATCCCAGGGCTTGCCATCCGGCAGCGGATGATCCAGCAGCCATGTTGCGCCGGAGTGCATGCTGACGCATTCGCAGAGCGTGCGCATGCATCCCGCCAGACGCCGGTCTTTGTCCTGATCGATTTCGCGCGCCAGCGGAATAAAGGGCAGGATCATTTCCGGCGTCAGCAGATCCGGGTGCATGCGTAGATCGGCCAGCGTGTCGGCCAGGTCGGGAGGATGCACGGAGTTTTTGAGCAGCGGCCAGCCTTCATCGAGCGGCCGGTTCGCCCGATGGTAATGATCCGACACCATCACGCCATCGATAGGTTCCGCGGGATGGCTCGGCCACCAGCCGATCACAGCGCTGCGCAGGCCGTTTTGGTTCAGGATGTTCCAGACTGCTTTGGTCTTACGCGAGAGGTTGGTGACGGGTTGGACGCCAAGTCCATCGGGTGTTGGTTCGGAGAAGCCGTGGATCCCGTGCCTGAACGGCCGTTTGCCAGTAGCGATGGAGGTCCACAGCATGGGCGAAAGCGGCGGGTGGAGAGTTGCCATCTGGCCCATTGCGCCGTTTTCGACAAGGCGCTGGACGTTCGGCATCTTGCCGGCATCCATGAGCGGAGTGATGACCTTCCAATCGGCGGCGTCCCAGCCGATCAGCAGGACTTTGGGGGCTCTCATTTATCCGCGGCGTCGACGTACCTCGGCCATGCTGACACGAACGCGAGTTTAGCACGTTGCGAGACACGTCCAGGGCCAAAGGCCGCCGGTGCGAAACCAGCGGCCGGGCGCGTGCAAATCGCTGAGACTCAGAGCCGCTTCAGATAAATATTGCGAACCCAGTATTCGCCGGTGCTCTCGACTTCGGGCCCGAGCTTGCCGCTTGCGCGGAAGTAAATCGGGTCGTTGTCGATGAAAAGCGTAATCAGATGGCCGTTCATATAAATCGAAGTCGTGTTTCCCTTCGCGATGATCATGAACTGGTTGAAACCGTCTTTGTGGAACCAGGAATCGAGCGTGGCCTTATCCGCCAGCGTGGCGATGTCCTGCACGGGCTTGCCCGCTTCCGCTTCAAGCACGTGCCCGGGCGTCATGATGATGCCACGTCCGCCCTGTTCGTAGAACATGGCGCTGAACTGGTTGTTGGCATCGAAATCGGCCTGTGGACCGTTCAGATCCCACTTCGCCATTTCGGATTGCGGGAGAGGCGTGCCGGGATTGGCGCATGCCGGTCCGCGACCGCCGCCACGTCCGCTGCCGCCACGACCACCGCCGAAGCCGCCCGAGCCAGCGCGTCCCCCGCCAAATCCGCCAGGACCGCGTCCCGCCGCCGCCGGGTTCACGAGAGTGCCACCGCCGCCACGGCCAGGATAACGGAATGGCGTGTTCCTGTCAGCTGTAAGATAGCTGCGGAACTGCATACCACCGTTGACCTGTTCGGTCCCCTTCAGTTCGTACTTCAGGATGAAGTCCGAAGCCTCGCCGCCCGTCCAGTAAATATAAGTGGTGCCGGTGGGGTGTTCACATGAAGGATGAATATACAGCGAGCCATCCTTCACGCTCCACAGGCTGGTGTTACCTTCCCAATTGTTCAGCGTCTGGCCGTCGAACAACGAGAGGTAGCCGTCGTTGTTGCTGTAGTCAAACGGGGTCGCTCCGCCGCGGCCGAAGCCGCCTCCACGGCCGGCTCCGCTCGCGCCAGCCGGTCCACCCGGGCCGGCAGGCGGCTGTGAGTTAGCCCACGGAGCCATCAGGATCAGCGTCACCGCACCGATGCCTGTTGTCACGAGAATTGTCCTTGTCAGTTTCATCGTTATGATGTTCTCCGATCCCGCGGTGGGCAGGCGAAACCGCCTGCCCCACAAACACCCACAAACACCGTCAGTTCTACGCGAGCGCCTTCCGGCAATATTCGACGCACTTCTTCACTTCGAGAACGGCGTTCGAGCCTTCCGGAATCTGGTATTCCAGTTCGATCGTGGCCGGGAACTTCCACTTATTCTTCCTGATCGTCTGCAGGATTTCGACGATCGGCGTTTCGCCCTGGCCCCAGGGCAAATTCAGTTCGCAATGCGCGGGCGAAGTCCGGTCCTTCAGGTGAAGGCTGCACATACGGCCCATATTGGCGTACTTTTCGATCGCCGGGACGGGGCTTTGCCCGCTGCCCGCCATGTAGTGGCCAGCATCGAGGTTCACCCCGTTGCCTTTCGACTGCGCGATCAGATCGTCCCATGCCGTGATGGTTGCCTGCAGATGCGCGTGGTAGGCGGTCATCATGCGGTGTTTCACGGCGAAATCGCCGAGCTTCTGCGTGTGGTCGTTCGCCGGCCCCTGTTCAAGGCTGATCTGTGTCGCGCCCATGGCTTTGGCGATGTTGAAGTAGTAGTCGAATTCGGCGTCGGATGCGTTCGCGCCTGGCGACAACTTGTGGCAATAAATATTCACGCCGGCATCGTTGTACATCTTGCCGAAGGCCTTGAACTTGTCCATGGGCACGGACACGCGCCAGTTCTTCAGTTCGTCGGCCGCGGCTTGTTGTTCCGGAGTCTGCCCGCCGCCACGGCCGCCACCACCACCGCCACGCCCCGAGCCTCCGCGACCCCCGCCACGGGCTGCACCACCACCGCCGGCCGCTGACGCTTCGGAATTCACGGCGCAGACCGGCAAAGCCTGGCCGGGGGCGATCGAGGTGACTTGCGGACCGCGTCCGCCACCACCGCCCGGGCCACCACGCCCACCCGATCCGCCACGCGCTCCGCCACCACCGCCGGCACCGCCGCCACGACCCTGCACGGCAGGCGATCCAGCGTACGCCTCAGCCGCCGGAGGCATCAGTTCAATATGGCTGATGCCGCTGTCGACAACCATCTTGAGCAGCGGTTCGGCCTGGCTCGACCCTGGCACCTCCGACCGGAAACTGTAGGTGATAGTGCCGATGACGACACCATTAAAGATTGAGTTCGGCTTGGCGGCAAACAGTTCCCCCAGTGGAGCAGCTGCGGCAGCCAGGGCCAGCTTTGAAAATTCACGTCTCTTCAGATTCAGATACATTGAGTACTCCTCATTCGTTCTAGTTGGGCTTGGGTCGGCACTGCACTGCGAGGCAGTACAGATTTTGTCCATGCAACCCCGAAGTCTACACCCTTTTGCGGGCGGATTTGCAGGCGATAAGGTTACTCTTACGAAAAGATACACGAGTGAGCGCGCGGGAATTGGACGGACCTTTGCGTTTGTGGGCTTCGTCGTGCACGGCATTTTCGAAGACCATCCAGGCTATCGTGGAGTTACAGGCGCACGCGCATATGGCAACCATACTTGAAAGCATCGAATCGCCCGCGCAGATCAGGAAGCTTTCCCCGGCGCAACTCGAACAACTCGCGGCGGAAATTCGCGAACGGCTGATCACCGTTCTTTCCAGCACCGGCGGACATCTGGGCCCGAACCTGGGCGTGGTGGAACTGACGATCGCCATGCACTACGTGTTCCGCACCCCGGACGACAAATTTCTGTTCGACGTCAGCCACCAGGCCTACGTGCACAAACTGCTGACCGGACGCCAAGGTCAGTTCCACACAATCCGCACTCCGGGCGGACTCAACGGCTTTATGCTGCGAACCGAAAGTCCGCACGATTGCTACGGTGCGGGCCATGCGGGCACGGCGCTTTCCGCGGCACTCGGAATGGCCGTGGCTCGCGATAAGACCGGCGGCAAAGAGCACGTCGTTGCGCTCGCGGGCGACGCGGCTTTCACCTGCGGGATCACGTACGAGGCGCTGAACAACATTGCGCATCACACTAAGCGCCTGATCGTGATTCTGAACGACAACGAATGGTCCATCGATAAGAACGTGGGCGCGATCGCCAGTTACCTGAACAAAATCGTCACCAATCCGCAGTTCGACTATCTGCACGAACGCGCCGGCAAAATCGTGGAGAAGGTTGCCGGTGAAACGGCACTCCGCATGGCCCGCAAAGCCGAAGAGGTCGCGAAAGGAATGCTGCTGCCCAGCGTGATTTTCGAGGAACTGGGCCTGAAATATTACGGCCCTATCGATGGCCATGACATTGCCGCGCTGATCCGAACGCTGGCGTTTCTCAAGAAACAGGATCGTCCCGTGCTCCTGCACGTGCTCACGCAAAAGGGCAAGGGCTTCGAGCCGGCGCTGGAGAAGCAGAAGAAGTTTCACGGGCTGGGTCCGTACGATCCCGAAACCGGCGAGACGAAGTCACTGGGCCGCCGCACTTATTCGGAGGTCTTCGCCGATACGATGGTGAAGCTGGCTAACGCGGATTCGAGAGTGGTGGCCATTACCGCAGCCATGCCGAATGGCACCGGACTCGACCGATTCCAGCCCGTTCATCCGGACCGTTATTTCGATGTCGGCATCGCCGAGGAGCACGCGGTTGTGTTCGCCGCGGGCATGGCCGCGAGAGGGCTGCGGCCGTTCTGCGCGATCTACTCCACGTTTCTTCAGCGCGCGCTCGATCCCGTAGTGCACGATGTCTGTCTGCAGAACCTGCCGGTCGTATTCTGCATCGACCGCGGCGGACTCTCGGCCGACGATGGCCCGACGCACCACGGGCTCTTTGACATCAGCTATCTGCGGGCAATCCCGAACCTGGTGCACATGGTTCCGAAAGACGAAGACGAACTGGCGGACATGCTTTACACGGCTCTGCAGTGGGATGGCCCGATCGCGGTGCGTTTCCCACGTGGGTTGGGGCCGGGTACGCCCGTCAAGGATGTTCCCCGCGCTGTTGCAATCGGCAGCGCAGAGTTGTTGCGCCATAGCGAGCGGGATCGGGTGGCGATCTTCGCGCTCGGTGCGCTGGTCCCCATGGCCGAGGAAATTGCGCGCAAGCTGGAGTGCGAGGGAGTAGCGGCGGCGGTGATCAATGCGCGCTTCGCCAAGCCGATCGACGTCAGGATGCTGGAGTTCTTCGCGGGCACCGCGGAAGTGATTCTCACGCTCGAAGATCATGTTCTTAGAGGCGGGTTCGGCAGCGCCGTGCTGGAGGAGTTGAGCAATCTGGGCCTGACGATTCCGGTGGTGCGCATTGGCTGGCCGGATTCGTTCATCGAACACGGGAAGGTTGAGCCGCTGAGGGAGAAGTATGGGATCACTCCCGAAGCCGCACTGGAAAAGCTTCGTCCGCACCTTGCGGTCCGCACGCCGGCAACGGTTCAGCCCTGACTTTGCATCGCGGCGAGTTCCGCGAGATCGAGGCGGCCTGTGTAGATCGCCATGCCGAGGGCGCAGTGGATGTTCATAGCGGTTAAAGCGCGGATGTCGTCCATGGTTGTGATGCCGCCGGCGGCGGTGATTTCCATGTCGGTCGCGGCGCGGAGGCGGCTGAACCAGTCGAGATCGGTGCCCTGCATCATGCCTTCTTTATCGACATAAGTGCAGAGGAAGCCCGAGCAATAAGGTTCGAGTTCGCGGATGACTTCTTCGGCGGTGAAGCGTGTGGCTTCCTGCCATCCTTTGATGACAATGCGGCCGCCCTTTGTGTCGAGTGCGAGGACGATGCGGTCGCGGCCGACGGAGGCGGACAGGCTTTCGAGGAACTGGTGGTTCGGGCCATCGGCATTGAAGGCCGAAGTGCCGACAATCACGCGGTACGCGCCCTGGGCGAGCAGCGCCTGCGCGCGGGCGACGGTGCGTACGCCGCCGCCCGCTCGGATCACCGCTCTTGAGGCCAGCATTTCGACCAGATCGTCGTTCGCGCCGCGGCCCATGGCGGCGTCGAGATCAATGACCTGAATCTGCGGGAACGCCGTGAACCTGCGCAGCATTTCATCGGGGCTATCGCCTTCGAGCGCTTTTTCGCGGCCCTGCACAAGCTGGACGACCTTGCCATCCATAAGATCGATGCAGGGAACTATGGTTGCCTTGTTGTTAATCAATGCGTTTTCCTGACCGGGATGCCGTGGCGGTCGAGATACTCCTTGAGGTCGTCGACCGTGTAAGTGCCGTAGTGAAAGATGGACGCCGCAAGAGCTGCGTCGGCCTCGCCTTCGGTGAGCACGCGAAGGAAGTGCGTGGCCTCACCCGCGCCGCCCGATGCGATCACCGGAATTTTCGTGGCGCGGGAAACGGCGCGGGTGAGTTCGCAATCGAAGCCGGTGAGGACACCGTCGGTATCCATGGAAGTGAGCAGGATTTCGCCTGCGCCGAGGGATTCGCCGCGAGCGGCCCATTCGACGGCGTCAATGCCTTCGTCGACCCGGCCACCTTTGGTGAAAACGTGCCATTGGCCGACAGAGTGGCGGCGGGCGTCTATTGCGAGCACGACGGCCTGCGCGCCGAATTCGTTGCTGAGTTCGGTGATGAGTTCGGGGCGACGGACGGCGGAGGTGTTGACCGAGACTTTGTCGGCGCCCGACATGAGGATGAGGCGCGCGTCAGCTACGGAGCGGATGCCGCCGCCAACGGTGAGCGGGATGAAGACCTGGCGGGCGGTGCGGGCGACCACGTTGGCCATGATGTCGCGCGCGTCGCTGGAGGCCGTGATGTCGAGAAAAACGAGTTCGTCCGCGCCCTGCTGGTTGTAGCGATCGGCGAGTTCGACGGGATCGCCGGCGTCGCGCAGATTGACGAAGTTGACGCCCTTGACCACGCGGCCGGCGGTGACGTCGAGACAGGGGATGATGCGCTTGGCCAGCATCAGGAAAGCTCCACGAAGTTGCGGACGATGGCGAGGCCGAGAGGTCCGGATTTTTCCGGATGGCATTGCACGCCGAACGTATTGCCGGATTCGAGTACGGCTGTGTACGGGATGGAGTAAGTGCACGTGGCGGAGGTTTGTTCGACTACCGGCACATAGTAACTGTGGGCGAAGTAGAGGTGAGGGCGGTCGGGCAGGCCCTTGAGGAGTCGCGACGGGCGGGTGACATCGAGCTGGTTCCAGCCCATGTGGGGGACGCGGGCATCGATGGCAAAGCGTTCGACGGAGCCGGGGAAGATACCGAGGCCGGGCTGGCCTGGAGCTTCGGCGCTCGATTCGAAGAGGCCCTGGAGGCCGAGGCAGATGCCGAGAAACGGGACGTTGGCTTTGATGCGCGCGATGAGGGTTTGGCGGACGTTCATTTCGTCGAGCGCGCGGAGCATCTGGCCGAAGTGGCCGACACCGGGGAGGATGATTTTCGGAGCGAATTCGAGCGCCGCGGCGTCGCGGACGAGTTCGTAGGGCGCGCCGATTTCGTCGAGGGTGTTCTGGACGGAGCGGAGATTGCCCGCGCCGTAATCGAAAATGGCGATCATTGAACGACCCCTATGCGATCGCGATCGCGAACTGGTTGTTCTGTGATGGTTGTGGGGCAGGCAGTTTCGCCTGCCATCCTGCGCTCGACCATAGCCAATCCTGCGCGACGGATACCAAGCCTGGGGAGACAGGATTGTTTTCTATGTACGCCGCAACCCGGTCGATTTGTCTCGGTGTTCGCAAGCAGTGATCCCAGGATTCGTCTTGCCAGAACGGTTTTCCTGTCCGATCCAGAATCCGATTCGCAGTTCTGGCTGTTGACCCTTTTAGCCAGCGCATCGTGGTGGAGACGGGGACTAACGGTCGTATCAACATGTGCACGCGGCTTGGCATTACTACCCATGCCGCCAGACGATAGAAGTTTCGTTCGGTTTCTCCAATGAGAAAGGCCTGAGATACGAGGTCGCCAATGCGATGGTCCTTGAGCCAAAGTGGCCCCGATGAGCGCTGATCGAGGATTCGATCCTGCGCCGCGAACGCGCGGCCGGGAGTTGGATAAATGATGGGGCCGGGTTTGGCTGGCATAGATCCATGCAGACGCGACGTGATGAACAGATGCACGTCGCCGGGGTGAATGTGCGGAAGCCTGCGGCGGTATTCCGGCATGGACATGAATCGTGGTGGATTTCAGCGGGGAAAATCTCACCTGAATATGGCAGGCGGAACCGCCTGCCCCACAAAGAACACTTCGGCCTGTCACAGCAGCCCCTTGGTGGATGGGAGTTGGTCCTTCAGTCTTGCGTCGGTCGATGCGGCGTAGCGCATGGCCCGCGCCCAGCATTTGAAAATGGCTTCGGCCTTGTGGTGATTCGAGCGGCCGTACAATACTTTCGCGTGGAGATTCGCGCCGGCGTGATGTACGAAGCCATCGAAAAAATCCGTCAGCAGTTCCGTTTGCAGATCGCCGACGAGGCGCACCTTAACAAGGTCCTTGTAGACAAGCGCCGGGCGACCGCCGAGATCGACCGCGACCACGGCGAGTGTTTCATCCATCGGCAGGACGAAGTAGCCGGCGCGATTGATGCCCTTGCGGTCGCCGAGCGCCTTCGAGAAGAGCTGGCCCATCACGATGCCAACGTCTTCGACCGTGTGGTGCTGGTCGACGTCGAGGTCACCATCGGCTTTAAGGGTGAGATCGAAGGCGCCATGCTTTGTGAAGAGTTCCAGCATGTGATCGAAGAAGCGAATGCCGGTGGAAATTTCGTAGCGGCCGCGGCCTTCAATGCGCAGTTCGCCCGAAATGCGGGTCTCCTTGGTGTTTCGCTCGATTTTAGCCGATCGCGCGGGTGCTTTAGGCAATGGCGGCCTCCAGAGAATTGATGTCGTCGAGAACGGCGATTGCGCCTTCTTCACGCAGCAACTGCGCCAATTCTTCGCGGCGCGGAGCGGACGGCGAGGCGATGCCGATGAACGGGACTCCGGCAGCGCGGGCGGCGCGCGCGTCATCAACGGTGTCGCCCAGATACCAGGCCTTGCGGTGCGGAACCGCGGTCCTGATCTTGTGCAGGCCTTCGGGGTGGGGCTTGGCGTTAGATACGTCGTCAACGCCAACCACCGGATCGAAAATGCCTTTGCCGAAACGGTTCAGAGTGAGGTGCGCTTCAAAGCGGAGACGGCCTGTGAAAACCGCGAGCGTGTGATTGCGCGCGAGACGGTCGAACAGGCCATCGGACGCTAGCCAGCGCTCACGCAGGATCAGTCCATCGCCTGCATCGCCGAGAAAGATTTGCTGGAAACGGTGCACTACCGCGTGGTAGGCCACTTCCTCGCCGAGTTCCTGAATCATGCGGTGAGAGAGCTTCCAGTCGTCGTTCCAGCCGCCGCGATTTTTCCAGACCTGGACTTCGTCGTTAGTCGGTTCCGTGCCGGTGAAGTGCAGGACCGTCGCCTGAATCGCCGCGCGGTAGGATTCGCCGACATCGACTAAGACGCCGTCCATGTCGAAGACGATGAGGTCTTTAGCGCCGCTCACCACATTTTCTCCAGTTCCGCGAGGACGCGGCCCGCTTGCTCGCGAGTGCCAACGGTGATGCGCACGCCGCCGGGGATTTCATAGCTGCGGTCGCGCACGAGGATGGCCTTTTCGCGGAGAGCGTCGCGGACTTCGATGGCGCGGCTGCCGAAGTAACCGAGGATAAAGTTCGCCGAGCCGGGCACGTATTCGATGCCGAGCCTTTCAAGGCCGATTTCCAGCATCTCGCGGGCGGCCAGGGCTTCGGTCACGTAATTTTCGATGTAAGCGGTGTCGGCGATGGCGGCTTCGGCGGCGATGGCGGCGAGCGCGTTCACGCTGTACGGCGATTGCGCCTTATGAAGGTACTTCACGTTGGCGGCCTGCGAGAAGAGGCAGCCCATGCGCAGAGCCGCCATGCCGTAAACCTTGGAAAACGTGCGACTGACGAAAAGCTGCGGGTGTTTCCAGATGAGATTCAGCGCGGTTATGCCGAAGAATTCGTAGTAGGCTTCGTCGATGAGGACCGCGGCATGAGGCGCGGCCTTCAGGATTTGCCCGATGCCGGAGAGGTTGATTGCCGTGCCTGTCGGGTTGTTGGGATTCGCGATCAGGATGGCGCGGGTTCGCGGCGTGATGGCTGCGAGGAGTTCCGTTAATGGAAATGCTACCGCCGGCGGCTGGTAATCGACTTCGACGATTTTCGCGCCCGCAACTTCGGAGTAGAAGCGGTACATCGCGTAGGAGGGGCGAAGGGCGATGACTTCGTCGCCATCATCGACGTACGTGTTGACGAGGACCTGAATCGCTTCGTCCGTGCCGTTGGTGAGTAGCAGCTCGTCGGGCGCGACGCGGAAGAAGGTTGAGAGCGCGGATTTCACTCGTGCGTAGTCGGGATAGACGGCGAGCAGGCCGGTATCGAGGGCTTCTTTCAGGCGCTCGACGACGCGCGGAGAGCAGCCGACGGTGTTCTCGTTGAAATCGAGGCGGAGCTTGTCGAGGCGGTTGCCGGTCGGAGGTGAGTATGGCGCCATGCCGAGGACGGCTATGCGGGGCTGGAGGCTATTGGACATGGCTGCCTCTGGGTGTGTTGGGGAGTGGGCGGCGGCAGTTGGTGGAGATTGCGGTCCCCGGGCGCCGCGCCGGAAGAGGGCAGGCGGAACCGCCTGCCCCACATGTGGGCTGGTAAGGACCGGGCAATGGGCTGCTGCAGGTCCGACTGGGCAGTGGGCTGCTCCACCTGGGCTGGCTTGATGACGCACAACGGCTGGCCGAAACACTGGTGCACATTTCAGACAAGGCGCACCTCGACCGATCTGGCGTGAGCTTCCAGGCCCTCGGCGCGGGCGAGCGTCGTTACGGACGGAGCCAGTTTGCGGAGGGCTCGCGCATCGAGTTGCTGAACCGAGATGACCTTGACGTAGTCGGCGGCGGAGAGGCCTCCGCGGAGCCGGGCGACACCGTTGGTCGGCAGAACGTGATTCGGGCCCGACGCGTAGTCGCCCGCGGCTTCGGGGCTGAATGGCCCGACGAAAACGCTGCCCGCGTGGCGGATCTTCGGGAGAAGTTCCTCGTGGTGGATCGCGAGATGCTCCGGCGCGAAACGGTTGGATAGTTCCACCGCCTCGTCGAGCGAATCGACCAGGATAATGGCGCTGTTTTTATCGATGGCTTTTCTCGCTACCGGGGCTGTGGTCAGGGTGGCGAGTTGGGTTTCGAGTTCTCTTGCGACGTTCTTGGCCAGACTGGGCGATGTTGTGAGGAGGATCGCGCTCGCATCGGTATCGTGCTCGGCTTGCGCGAGCATGTCGGCGGCGAGGAAGCGCGGATCGGCCTCGGCCGCGATGATCAGGATTTCGGTTGGGCCGGCGACGAAGTCGATGCCGACTTCACCAGCCAACAGACGCTTGGCCGCTGCGACGTAGATGTTGCCGGGGCCAACGATTCGATCGGCTCGTGGGACGGTTTTGGTTCCGTAGGCAAACGCGGCGATGGCCTGTGCGCCGCCCATCTGGAAGACCCGATCGAGTCCGAGACGGTGAGCGACGCCATACACCTCGTCGACCGATTTCGGGCAGGCGACGCAGATGTTTTTGACGCCTGCTACTTGTGCCGGAACGGCTGTCATGATCAGCGTGCTGGGCAGCGGGTAGCGGCCCGCCGGGATGTATGCGCCCACGGTATCGAGCGGACGCACGATCTGGCCGAGTTTGTGGCCGGGGCCGTACGTGGCGGTCGATTCTTTGGGCAGTTGCTTTGCGGCGTAGCGGCGGACGTTGTGCGACGCTTCTTCAACGGCGGCGATGAATTGCGGCGTGAGGCGATTGGCGGCGGCGCTCAGTTCGGCGGCGGGAACGCGGACGGATTTCCGCGGGAGGCCATCGAACTTGCGGGCGTACTCCATGAGGCCCTTATCGCCTCGCTTGCGGACGGCTTCGAGGATCGGACGCACCGCGGCTTCGGCCTCGGTCATGCGCGCCGAGCGGCGGGCGAGGAGTCGGGCGGCGTCGGTGGATTTGAGGATGCGGATCATTGGTTCAGAGTGCTGGTGTCGCCTACATCACGATCTTGTTCAGCGGGTATTCAACGATGCCTTCGGCACCGGCCTGCTTGAGGCGCGGAATCATCGACCGCACGGTGGATTCGTCGAGGATGGTGTTCACCGCCAGCCATTCGCCGTCGCTCAGATGAGAGACCGTCGGGCGCTTGAGCGCGGGCAGCACGGCGAGCACCGCGGCGAGATTCGTGCTGTGGACGTTGAGCATCAATCCCACCTTGCCGAGGGCCGCGATCGCGCCATCGAGCAGAAGTTTCAGGTCCTGTAGTTTGCCGCGTTTCCAGTCATCCTGCCACGACGCCTTGTTGGCGATCAGCTGGGTGTTCGATTCGAGCACGGTCTCGACGATGCGGAGTTTGTTGGCGCGCAAAGAAGAACCGGTTTCGGTGACTTCGACAATCGCGTCGGCGAGGACAGGAGGCTTCACTTCGGTTGCGCCCCAGCTGAATTCGACTTTCGCGGTCACGCCGTTCTTTTCGAGATAGCGTTTCGTTGTGGCAACGAGTTCGGTGGCGATGGTCTTGCCCTGCAGATCTTTGGCGGAATGAATGCCGCTCGTTTCGGGCACGGCGAGAACCCAGCGGACTTTGCCGAAACTCTGCTTGGCGTAGATGAGGTCGGCAACGGCGACGATGTCGGCGCCGACCTCGGAAACCCAGTCGAGGCCGGTGAGGCCCGCGTCGAGAATGCCGTCTTCCACGTAGCGCGCCATTTCCTGCGCGCGGATGAGCATGCACTCGATTTCGGGGTCGTCAATCGAGGGGAAATACGAGCGCGAACTGGTGCTGATGTTGAAGCCGGCGCGGCGGAACAGGTCTATAGTGGCGTTTTCGAGACTGCCTTTGGGGATGCCGAGCTTGAGTTTCGCCATTACTGTTTTCCTCCGTAGACAGCGTTGGGGTCGTAGGTGGGCTTTTCGCTTTCCACCCACTCGTTGGCTTCCAGCCTGCGGTAGAAGCAGCTTTCATAGCCGGCATGGCAGACGCCGGGGCCGATGGCGTCGACGGTGATGAGGAGCGTGTCGTTATCGCAGTCGTTGAAGATTTCCTTCACAACGAGGCGGTTGCCGGAGGTTTCGCCTTTGGTCCAGAGCTTGTTGCGAGTACGGCTGTAGAAGGTGACGCTGCCGGTTTCGAGCGTCTTGCGCCAGGCGTCCTCATTCATGAAGCCAAGCATGAGGACGCGGTGCGATGTGGCGTCCTGTACGATGGCCGGAAGCAATCCGTCTAGTTTGGAGAAGTCGGGTTTCGTCATTTCGTTTGTTGCCGCCGAGCAGTTGGCGTTGGCTCCGCTTCATGTCCGTTCGGGAGGAGCGTGGGCAAGAAAAAAGCCCGCCAGTGCTGCGGCGGGCGTCCTTTCGTTCGATAAAAAATCAAATCAGGCCAGTACCCGTTGCGCAGTTGTGGAGCGATGGTGGCGATGATGCCCGATTGCGCCGGATGTTGCTCTTGTGGCCATGAAAGAACAGTGTAGCAAATGGGCTTGCGGATACGGATACGCTCAGTGAAACTGAATAGCCGCCGATTCACGCCGATGCACGCCGATAAGAAGCGGATCGAAACAGTGGTGGTTCTGAATCCAGTCGTGAGCCGATGTTCGAGTCCTTTCTGAGCGGATTTCAGGCCGCTTTGCCCGACGTGCGGGCAATTTCCAGCGGAAAATTCTTGTCCCGGTACTCTTTGTCGCGCTTTTTCGCGTTGTTCAGCAGATGGAAACGCTTCGTGTAAGCCTTTATTTCCGCCAGAGAAAATTCAAAGCCATTTTCCCCTGGGCTGAAGGCTAAGCCGTCTATTTCCGCCAGTTGGAAGAGGAGGCGGGCTTCTTCAAGTTCGGCTTCGCGACGCGCTTTGCGGGTTTGCTGGAGTTCGATAAGCTCCTTTTTGTGCTTCTCGCAGGCGCGTTGCGTGCGTTGCATATAAAGGGACAGTAGTGCAAGCTCTTTGGCGCGGTCCCGCTCGATGGCGGCATCGACGGCGGCGTCTTCGATCTGGTGGTTTTGGCCTTCCAGCGAATCGAAATTGTTGCCTGCGCCTTCGTACGCTCCGACGGCGGCGAGGTTGGAACAACGGGCGCGGATCTGGTTGAGCCGCCAGGAATCTTCGGCGATGGAATTGGCGAGGAAGGTTTCGTAGGTGCCGACGGGCGCGAAATCGGACATGACGCCGGCGACGAAGACGTCGAAAGCTTCGCGCTCTTCGACTGTCATGATGAGCACCTGGCCGGTGAAGCCGTGGCGGCAGGCGTTGTGCCGGACGCGGTCTTTTGTCTCCTTCGTCTTGGGGCCCGTGCTTTTTTTCGCGTTTTGGCGGTTGGCCGCAAGCTGGAGGATGGAAATGGCCTGCGATTTGGTCATTGCCGGTTTGGTTTTCGGCGCGCCCGGATTGCCGGTAGCGGTCTGGTTGGTTAGTTCGTTAGAGATGGTTTCGCCCATGGCCAAGAG
>PLEX01000086.1 GCA_003136575.1 Bryobacterales bacterium
GCGCTCGATGTGAAGAACCTGGACGTGTAGCGCCAGTGTTGCCGCTAGGTTTGTTCAGTTTTCGCGCCGCAGTGACTTCGCTAGGACTTCCGGTCCCAACGCTCCACCGCGCAGCCGGTAGAATCCCGTCGCGAGCCGTCCACAAGCGTTCTCCAGACAGAGGTCCAGCGCGCTCAGAGGCGTGCCGCTCATGCGGCAAACATCGAGAGCGCGAACACCAAAGCTGTACTCGCCACGCCGCGCCATGACAACGACATGACGCGGTTGCAGCGACGACCAGAGCCATGGCTTCTTAAAACCGGTCACATCGACAGGCAACGGCTCGCCGAAAAACTCCCGGCATGCCATGTCGGCGGCGACGAAGTAACCGGTCACTCCCATTTCGATGGCCAGCGAGCGCACGCGGGTACGGTCAGCCTCTTCGAGAGTCTTCGCAAGAGCCAAAGCATCCGAGAGCCAGCGCAATCGATGGAATGCGTGTCCGGCGGCGTGAATCACCAGATACAAAACCTCATCGGGCGGAGAAAGAACCTGGCATTGCCAGCCATCGGGCGAACGCCATTCGATCGCGCGGTTCATCCACTCATCGGATGCAATCAGCCGCGGCCCGGCCTTCAACGCATAGTGAACGTCCACGGTTTGAACTTCGCTCTTGCCTGTAAACGTCAGATGGTGGGCGTACTTCCGATGCAGCCGCCATGGCAAGTCGCCTCGCATGACAAACCCCAGCCGCTCCATGGCATCGGCGGCGGCGCGGATATCGGAGCTGCGCACCAGAAGATCCAAATCGCGGGAGAACTTGAGGAACGGCGTCGCATAGCAGCGTTCCGCCAGTACCGGCCCTTTCAGCACGACGCAGGGGATTCGTTCCGCGGCGAACGCTTCCATTAACGTTCCCAGCCGATTCAGAAACTGCCGGTGCCGCCGATGGTGAGCCATGAGAACGCCGTCCCGCCAGGAGCGTTCGTATGCAGGTAGCCAATGGGAGGTCGCGTGGGCAAGCCAGCCGGTGAGCCGGTGGATATCGGCGAGACGTTTGATCTCTGTCCAAAGGCGTAGCCGGCCGGAAAAATCCGCCGCCAGGGACGGAGTTTTCAATATCGCGGTCAGCGCGCTAAATGCGTCGGTGTCTGACGGCGCTCCGTCTCGATGCGGCGCGATGCCGCCCGGACTTGCGTCGGTATCTCCGTCACTGGGCGCTGCGCGGGTAGTCGACAATTGGTTTCGATGACAGTATGACATCCGCCGCTTGCGCTAAGCGCCATTCGGATTAGCCGCAAAAAGCCAAAGAGCAAGCGCACGTGCCCCTCCATGTTAGATTGATCGTGGGAATGGAGCTAACCTACCGCGCCTTTGCGCTCGCTCTTGGCTCGGAGTTAGCACTACCGGGTTTGCCAGTCACCGACGATAAACCGGGCGTCCTCATCCGGCGCGCAGCTATTCCCCCGTGGCAGGGAGAACCAACCGTCCAGTACGGGGAACGTCTTCGGGTTCGCGGGCAGGAGTGCGCGGTCAGATTCAAAGCTCTGCCGTTTGCGGCGAGAATCACCGACGGCAATCTGATCGAGTTCGAGGCGGACCCGGCTAAGGACGAAATCTCCAGCCTGCATGTGCTGGGAACTTGCGCGGGCGCACTTTTGTTTCAGCGCGGGCTTCTGCCTCTGCACGGCAATACCATCGCGACGCCCAGCGGGGCTGTCATGGTCCTTGGCCGCATAGGCTCCGGAAAGTCTACGACAACCATGGCGCTGCTCGGGCGGGGGCATCGTCTTGTTGCGGACGACATCAGCCCTGTCTTGTTCGAAGGTGACCAGCCGAGGGTATTGCCGGGTTTTCCCCGTCTCAAGCTGTGGAAGAACACGCTCGAGGAATTTGGACTCGATCCACTCGAATTCCGCCGATTGCGCCCCGGCATGGACAAATTCCATTACCCGGTCGACTCGATGTTTTGCGCCACGCCGCAGGAGCTCACGGGTGCCTACGTTCTTCAGCCCGGCAATTTCCCCGAGGTTCGGATCCGGTCGTTGTCAGGTATGGAAAAACTCGAGGGGTTGCGGCCGCACCTTTATAAGATACGCTTCCGCGACGCCATCCGGAACTGGCCGGCGTTGCTGGGCAAAGTCTGCCGCCTGGCCGACCGTGTCAGCGTGAATATCGTTGAGCGACCCCGCGAGGGCATGAGTATCGAAGCGGTGGCGGATGCCATTGATGGCCATGTCCGCGCGAGACACCTTACGGCTACGCGGTAGGTGGTCCGCAGGGCGCACTTCCGCCCGTCCTTACTAACCCAGCAACGCGAGGGCGCCTTCCAGTTCGCTGCGCGTGTGGCCGTCGCCAGTCGCACTGGTCACGGCAATTCCGCGCCGGTACAGGTCTTTCGCATCCTCGGTGCGCCCCAGCTTCTCGAGCGTCTGGCCCCCGTGAAAATACCCGGCAGCATAGTTGGGATTGTGTTCCAGCAGCGCGCGAAACTGGCCGACGGCGGCTTCCAATTCGCCCGCGTTCACATACTCCATGGCCAGCCCATAGCGGCCAAATGCGCCGGCGGGGTCTTGCTCCACCATCGACCTCAGGATCTCAACACGGCTGTTCGGCATCGCTATTGCTACTATAGCGTCGAGCTTCCGAACTCACCACATGGCTTGCCCGCTCTTCATTCCGCACGCGCCGCTCGGCGAGTTGATCGCGATCGCGCCACCGCTCGGCGATCTGTACGATGGCGTTTGCGATGCCGATCCGGCTGCGCCAATTAATCCCGAAACCCTGCGCCGGTACTGTAACTTCGGCTACGCGCGCGGCCACTGCGAACGAGCTGCGCGAGCCGACGCGGACGCCGTGCGCGTCCTGGTCACAGGCGAACACTTCGGGATTGTTGACATCGCCTGGTCAATCGAGCGCAATCACCATCCGGTAGCGGTGGGCAGATTCGCGGTGGACACGCTCGCCGTCGACGCCGGTTCCCTTCCCACAACCAAAGTCCCCACGCTGGAGCGCCAGGCCCAGGCCTGTGCGGCGGCTTACGCCCGTCAGTCCCGGACGACCGTAACTTCGGCGGGTCGAATTCCGGCAGCCGCGCATCCATAGATTGTACGGAAATACGCGGAGGCGCAGACCCACATGCAGGGGCGTTTTGTCAGGGAATCGATCTCGGAATACTCGGAGCTGGCGTTGCCGAACGACGCCAACGGACTAGGCAACCTTCTTGGCGGGAAGATCATGCATCTGGTGGATCTGGCTGGTGCCATCGCGGCAATGAAGCATTGCCGAAATCCCGTGGTGACGGCGTCGGTCGACCACATGGACTTCATCCATCCGGTGCGCATCGGCCAGTTGGTCCGGCTGCGCGCCAGCGTAAACCGGGCGTTTAACACGTCGATGGAAGTCGGCGTGAAGGTGTGGGTGGAGGATCTCATCCGCGGCGAAGAGCAGCACGTGTCTTCCGCGTTCCTGACGTTCGTTGCGGTAACGAAGGACGGGCGCAGCGTTTCGGTGCCGCCGGTGATTCCGGAAACCGACGACGAGAAACGGCGGTACCACCGCGCCGGTGAACGGCGCGCCTACCGGCTGTCGCAGCGCAGGAGGGAATAGGAGGCCTTCTCGACAACAGCCGCCCGTTAAACTGAAAGCAGGCGGATCGATGCAGGACTACGTGGAAAAGCACGACGGAGGCTACTACCTCGCGGGGACCCGGGTCGCTCTGGACAGCATAGTCCTGGCGTTCAAAGACGGGGAGTCGCCCGAAACGATACTGCAATCCTTCCCGATGGCAGGTCCGCTGGTGCGGGTGTACGGAGCCATCATCTTCTACCTCGAGAACCAGGAAAAAGTCGAGGATTATCTGAGGGATCAGGAACGGCTCTGGGCGGAGGTAAAGACGAGTGAAACCCACTTGCCTGAAGCTCTAACTGCGCGGCTCGGTGCGGCCCGGCAACATTCGGCTACCCGCGCTTGAAGATCCGCTTCCTCGCTGACGCCAATTTCAATCAAAAGATCGTGGCGGGTCTTCTGCGGCGCGCGCCACAGATCGATTTTGAATTGCCACAGGGCGTAATCCCGGAGAAAATGGGAGACCCCGGGGTGCTCGAACTGGCGGCGGCGCGGGGTAGGATGATCGTCACCCATGATGCCAGGACGATGCCAAAGCATTTTTCGGAATTCGTGGCGCACCGCCCATCTCCCGGCGTGATACTGGTACCGAAGAATATGCCGATCAGGACGGCCATCGAAGAACTCCTGTTGATCTGGCAGGTTTCGGAAGCTGCCGAATGGACCAATCAGATGCGGCGGCTCCCGCTCTGAGGCAGCCAATCTACCCGCCTTCATTTCTGGCTCGGGCCGGACCTGTCGTGCGGGTTCCCATGCGCCGGAAGATATCGCCGTGCTGCTTCAGGATGCGTGCCTCTTCCTCGGGGTCCGGCGCAAGATCCCACACCCCACGCTCATGCGTGCCACCAAGCACGATGCCATCGCGCCTCGGAAACATGTACAGTTCCGGCGCCATCGTTGCGTACGTTATATCTTCCTCGGGCAGCAGAATTGTCAACTGGCCCTTAATAGGCACCATTTCCTCATCGCAAAACAGACCCTTCGCCCCGAGGCCGGTGCAGTTTACGATCACAGGCTCCGGCAGCGACTGTAATTCGTTCGCATCGCGAAATTCGCGAACCGTCACCGGCACGCCTGAAATGCGTAACTCCCGCAGCATGGCGTCCAGATAGATCGGCGGCTGGATGAACATCGTGTCGAAACGCCGCGCATAGCGAAACGGAAACGGATGCCGCGCCGGCGTCAGTTCGCTGAACTCGGGCAGCATGCGGAATAACGGCCCGGTGCGGCTGAGCAATCCGTTCGTCGGCAGCGGCGTATCGGCCATCTGGAAATTCGGCAGCCAGCGCACGCCGTAGTAATCGCCCACCATCGTCTGGTACCGCTTGTACGAGAATTCCGTCGCGGTGGCGAATTGCTCCTCAAAATCCGGCGTCAGGCAATCGACGTCGTACACGGTGAACGGAAACCACTGGCCGCCGGCGATGTTGGAAGTCGTGTTGGGCGGCAGATCTTTCGTGTACATTGAAACGTTGAAGCCACGCTCGACGAGTAACCGCGCGGTCGCAAGCCCGACTGCGCCGGAACCCAGCACGGCGATCTCCCGTTGACCCGTTTTCTGCACCTCCAGCGCGGCGAGATGAGCCGTACCCCAGGAAAGCGTGATTCCAGCTCCGCCATGGCCGTAGTTGTGGACGATGGTCTTGGCACCGACCTTGTCGCCTCGCACCACGAAGCCGGAAGGACGGAATGGCCGCAGGCCAACAATGGTCCGGATCACGCGGTCCTGCGAGACAGTGACCGGACGCAGACGGACATCGCGGCGCGGAATCGTCGGAGCGGTCGTCGACGTACCCGGCGGCACGGACTTCGTTGTGACCGGATCGGCCTTCAACCTCGAACCCGCCGCCAGAGCCGCGAGGGCGGATGTCCGGAACAACTCGCGCCGCCTCATTGGGGCCGGACCTCATATCCGCCGAAGCAACCCGCCAATCGGGCGTGCGTACCCGACGGCGATGCGGAGACTAACGATAACGGACGACTACTCGTCCTTGTGCATGTATTTAATATTGCTCTTGTAGACCAGAACGTTCGGCGCGCCATCGCGATTCACCTTGAGACATGAGCGGTCGTACCACTCGATGCTGCCTTTAAGGACTTCGCCGTCCTTGAGTGTGATCACCATAGGCGTCTTGGCCTGCATTTGCTTAACGTAGTAAAAATTCTCCGCGTTGGTCTGATCCGGCGGCGTCGGGCGCTTCTGTGGCGGCGCTTTACGGGGCTGCTCCATCTTGTCCTTCACTTCGTTGAAAGATGGGCGGATCAACTTGCGGTTGGGGGAGTCCACGGGATTCCTTTCACTCACTGGAAGAGGCGCTTCCGAACGCGGAACACACGGAACGCGCAGAAGCAACAGGGTATGCCTCCAGCCTTTTAACCATTGATAACACACCCGCTTTCACCGCCGGGGACGCCGGTACCCCGGTGGGTATCACAGCGGGAATTTCGCCCGACCGCAAAAGCGGTATCATATTCCCGATGATCCAGCGACGCGCATTTCTGAAAACCGCCGGCGCAGCCGGTATCGCGGCCACACTGGGAACCACGGAGCCTGCGCTTGCCGCAGGCTTGTCGATAGCGATTGTGGTCGATCCCGCCGATCCGGTCGCCTCAGCGCCGTCGGCAAAATGGGCCGCCGCCGAGCTTCTCAGCCGTCTGCAAGCCCGCAAGATTGACAGCCGAATTGTGACATCGGTCAGCCAGATTGCATCGGGTGACATCTGCGTTATGGCGTCGGGGCCGGCGCTCACGGCTCCGGCCGCGATGCCTGCGGCGTCCAGACCACCCGCGGCCCCTGAATCGTTTTGTATTTCAAATGCCACAATCGGTGGCCACCGCTTGTTGATGGCGTCGGGTCGCGATGCGCGCGGATTGACTTACGCGCTGCTTGAACTGGCCGACCGGCTTGAATACGAAACGAATCCGGCTGCGGCGTTTCAGATCGCGCGCCCGATCACGGAACAACCGGCAAACCGGATTCGTAGCGTGTTGCGTGCCTTCGTCAGCGAAGTAGAAGACAAAGGATGGTACTACGACCGCGACGCGTGGCGAGACTACCTGACGATGCTCGCGACGCATCGATTCAACCGTTTCAACCTGAGTTTCGGCATCGGTTACGATTTCGTGACGGAAATCCGCGATTCCTATTTTCACTTCACGTATCCGTTCATGCTGAACGTGCCGGGATACAACCTGCAGGTGACGATCGCGCGGCCGTTCGGCGAGAAGCCCGAACTCCTGACCGACGACGAACGCTCGCGAAATCTCAGCATGCTGCAATTCATCAGCGCGGCGGCCGTGGAGCGCGGCATCGATTTTCAATTAGGCCTCTGGACACACGCCTGGAACATCGATGCAGCTCCGGCACCCACGCACAAGATTACTGGTCTGACCCCCGACACTCATACGGCTTATTGCCGAGATGCGATACACGCCTTGCTCGTCGCTTGCCCGGCAATCAGCGGCGTCACATTGCGAACGCATGGAGAAAGCGGCGTTCCGGAGGAAAGCTATCCATTCTGGAAGGCGGTGTTCTCCGGGATTTCAGCGGCGGGCCGGAAAATCCAGATCGACCAGCACGCCAAGGGCATCGACGCGCAGATGATCGCGTTGGCGCAGGAGACCGGCATGCCGACGGCGGTTTCGCCCAAGTACTGGGCGGAGCATATGGGGCTGCCGTATCATCAGGCGCAGATTCGTCCGAACGAGATGCCAAAGCCCGGCGCGGCCGACTCGAAAGGAGCGCTCATGGCGCTGAGCAGCGGTTCGCGAAACTTCCTGCGCTACGGCTACGGCGATCTTATGCGCGAAGACCGAAAGCACGCCGTGCTGCATCGCATCTGGCCTGGTACGCAGCGCCTGCTGCTGTGGGGCGATCCGCTGATGGCGGCTGCTTACGGGCGCGCGTCGAGTTTCGCCGGCAGCGACGGCGTGGAGTGGATGGAGCCGCTCTCGTTCAAAGGCCGGAAAGGTTCGGGTCTCGCCGGCGGACGCAATGGCTACGCGGGCATCACCTCTCCTACGGCGCGCGATTGGGAGAAGTACCTGTACACATATCGCGTTTGGGGGCGCGGAATCTACAACCCGGATTCCAGCCACGACGCGAGGCGCAGATATCTGCATAAGGCGCTGGGCGCGGCTGCCGATTCGGGCGAAGCGGCGCTCGCGCTTTCGAGCCGCATTCTGCCGACCATCACTACGGCGCACATGCCCTCCGCGGCCAACGCCAACTACTGGCCGGAGATCTATACGAACCAGTCGATCGTGCTCGATAACGCGAAAGACCCGTACAGCGATACTCCGTCGCCGAAGCGGTTCGGCACTACGAGCCCGCTGGACTCTCAACTGTTCTGCACCGTCGATCAGTGTGCGGACGAATTGATGAAAGGCGTTCGCGGCCCGAGCTATTCGCCGATTGAAGTCGCCGCATGGCTGGAAGAACTTGCGCGGGATTCGGAAACCAATCTGGCGGCGGCGGATGCGGCGGCGGGTGCGGGCAAGACGCCCGAGCACGTGAACTGGGCGGTGGATATTGCCATTCAGAACAACATCGGCAAATTCTTCGCCGCGAAGTTCCGGTCGGGAGTCTTGTACTCGATCTACACGAAATCCAGCGACCTGGCTGCGCACGCGGAAGCGCTGACGGCATACCGGGCGGCGCGCGACGCGTGGAGGAAAATCGTCGATATCGCAAGCGACGTCTATCGCCCCGATCTCACCTTCGGCTACGCTCCGCATCTTCGCGGGACGTGGCGCGACAGGTTGGCGGCCATCGATCGCGACATCGCGGCCATGGAAGCGGCGGCGGCAATAAACCTGCCCGTCACTCCCGCGTCGGTGCAGATTGCCGCCGCACTGGCCACGCCGCGACGCGAACCGGTGGCGCTCACGCATACGCCGGTGAAGAAGTTCCGCGCCGGCGTGCCGGTTGCGATAGAGGCCGCGCTGCCGCCGGAGGTCAAAGGGAAAATCAATCTGGTTTATCGCCGCGTCAATCAGGCGGAGAAGTGGGTGACGTTGCCGATGGAACCGAGCGGTGAAGACGTCGCGAGAGGCCTCCATGCAGCGATTCCGGCCGATTACATCGCATCGCCCTACCCTTTGCAGTATTACTTCGAAATATGGCCCGATTCCGGCGCCGCAACGCTTTATCCGGGGCTGCAAAGGGACTATTCCTCACAGCCGTACTTTCTGATTCGCAAGGGATGACTTAATATAGCCTCATGACGAAAAACTTCAGACTAGTAGCGATGGCGTCACTCGCGTTCGGCGTATTGTTGCCCAGCGCCAACGCCTCGATCAGCACGATCTATGCTTTTGGGGACAGCCTTTCGGATGTCGGCAATATTTTTGCCGGCACCAACGGCCTGATACCGGCGACGCCCCCGTATTACAACGGCGAGTTCAGTAATGGTCCCGTTTGGGTGCAGGATCTTGCCAACCAACTCGGTTTAGGCCCACTGGGGCCGAGCTTGCTGGGCGGTACGGACTACGCATACGGCAGCGGCGAAACAGGGCCCTTACCGTTCAATATTTCCGACCCCCGCACGGATATTCTGGGCGCGGTGGGGCAACTGGCCCAGTTCGAATCGACTCACGCCACGGCGGACCCGAACGCGCTTTACACGATATGGATCGGCTCCAACGATCTGGCCGATCTGGCTGCCACGGGTAACCCGGCGCTCTTTGCGGGCGGCATCGCCGCAATTGCGAACAATATCGACACCACGGTAACGGACCTTTCGGTTCTGGGCGCGAAGAATTTTCTGGTCCTTAATGTTCCGGACCTGGGAGTGACACCGCTGGCCGCCTTGGGTGGTCCCGGCGCGCAATTCGCGCTGTCGCAACTGGCGCTGGGCCTCGATCAGGCTATGGCCGCAACACTTCCGGGTGTTGCCGCAGCGGATGGGGTGCACCTTCAGTTGCTGAACACATATGCGCTTCTGGGCAACATTGTGGCCAGCCCCTCGTCATTTGGCTTCACGAACGTTACCGATTCGTGTCTGAACACTTCAACGACGCCGCCTACCGTGTGCGCGGACCCCAACCAGTATCTGTTCTGGGACGACCAGCACCCGACTGCGGCAGGTCATTTACTGGTAGCGAACGAAGCCCGCGCATTGGTAACTCCGGAACCCGCGTATGTTTCGCTGGTCGGTGCGGGGCTACTGGGCCTGGGGTTCGCGCGGCGCAAGTTTCGTGGACCCGGCAACGCTGTGTAGCGCCCGGAACCCGGCGGTATGGATCTGCGCGCGCATTTCCAAACGCCCGTTATAACCGGATCGCGAACGAGCGGCTCTACGCGAAGTGCGCGGGGTTGACCGAAGCCGAATACAGGAAGCCGCGCCGGGGTTCGTTCGGGAGCATCCACGGCGTGCTCAATCACATCATTCTGGGCGACCGGATCTGGATGGCCCGATTCGAGGGCGTACCTGATCGCGGCGTGCTTTCGACACCGCCGCTGAAGACAATATTGTTTGACGAATTCACCGAACTGCGGTCGGCGAGGGTTAGGGAGGACGAGCGCATTGAAGGATTCTTCGCTGGGTTTAGTACCGGTTACCCTGGCCGCTCATTTTCGTACATCAACAACCAGGGAAAAGAGTACGTAGAGAGTGCGCCGGTCGCACCGCCATCGCTCGATCTGCACCGAATCATTAACCCGTGAACCGGTGGTTCCGTCTCCGGATGTGTAGTCGGATAAGACCTTCGCTTTGGCGGTATGCTGAAAAAGGAGCTGCAGGCAATGAATCTTACCATCGATATCCCCGAGCAGAAGGCTGCTGCGCTGGAAGCGCAGGCGCGCGCGGCTCACATGCAGACCGAGGATTATTTAGTCCGGGTAGTGGAGCGGGCGCTCGATACTCGCCGCCGCTTCGATGCTGAATCTTTGGGAAGGCACCTGGATTATATGGCCTCGAAGGTCGCTCCGGAGACCACGCCCGAGGAGATGGAAGCCGCCTTGGCGGAAGCGCTCGAACACGCACGTCCAAGGCGTAACTGGCCTTCGTGAGGATCGTTCTCGACACGAACATACTCGTTCGAGCCAATCCGTCCGTGGCACCCGAAGGCCTCGCGCGTACCCTGCTTCTGACGGCCGTATCCGACCCGCACGCCCTGATAGTCTCCCCGCCAATTCTGATTGAGGTGCGGCGGGTGCTCGGTTACCCCCCACGTACAGGCACGGTGGCCGCTTGGGAGCGAGGCCATTGAGAAGTACGTCGTCTATCTCGCCCTCTCCGGCGAAATCGTGGAATCGGTGCCGCCGTCAACATCGATCGTAATCAGCGATCCCGACGACGAGCCGATTTTACAGACGGCACTTGTGGGTCGCGCCGACGTTCTCTGCACGCGGGACGCGGCGTTTCGCCACCCGGCAGTGAAAGAGTATTGCCGTTTACAAGGCATACGAATCATGACTGATGTCGACCTGATGCGCGAACTACGTAGCCAAGGGGAACAGTAAGCAACGAGAGAGGGAACCGACGGAAGACGGGGCCTGAGCCGGGGACTCCAAACCGGAATCCCCCGCCCTGCACCGAGACGCGCCCGCACTTCCCGGGACATTTGCCTGGCGAGGCGCAGGCGGCGAACTTTGAGCGCGCAGGGATCGCCCCTTTCCGCACGAAACTACAAACCGTCGCTCAATAGGCTAGGCTAGGCGAGTCCGCTGCGCGCGAATCCCAGATACGCGGCGTATCCCAGCAGCGCTCCCATGCCGGAACCCACCAGTACGTCGCTAAGAAAATGCATTCCCACCACCACCCGCGAAACGGCCACATTAGCGGCCAGCACGAGTAACAGCGGCCTTGCTTCCGGGTAGAAGGACCCCAGAGCCACAGCCACGGCGAAAGACGTCGTTGAATGTCCCGAAGGAAACGAAAACCGGTCCCGGGTCACAATGCACGCCCAGCAATGCGGTTCGATGTCGCGCGGCCGGGTTCTGCCCACCACTCGCTTGATTTTGTGAAAAATCCCGATACCCGCCGCAACGGCGCAAAAGCCCGCCTCAATCGCGCGAAAACGCTGCGGATCGCTCGACATCAGCAACGCGATGCCGATCGCGCCCCACAGCCAGCCATCGCCCGCTTTCGTCGCGAGAAGCATCCACCAGCGAAACCAGCGCGGCGCGCGCCAGCGATTGACTCGGCGCATCAGCCCGTAATCCGGAATCGACAGAGTGTCCCTCGCGTGTTCGAATCTGGCCCTTGAAATCGTCATAGCTCAGCCACCCTCAGCAAGAGAGCTCTGTCCTCCGGCTCCACGGTGCGCATCTTCTGGCCCCAATACCATGCAAACGTTCGCTCGCGGAAATAGTTCACCAAAGAAAACGCAGGTATGAATGCGAACAGCGGACTCAGAAGCGCCGCGCTCCTGTTGGAACGCACCAGCGACCACCCGATGCTCGCAATCGCTTCGGTAAGCTTCCAGCAATTTCCCGACTCGCCATGCGCTACGCCCTGGCCGCGCCGTAACGCCGTCACAAATTCGGACGCGTTGCTTACTCCCGATATTTCGGTAAACGTGCGGCCCGCACCGTGCAGGGAGTGGGAGTCGCTCCCCGCGGTGACGGGCATGCCGTGTTTCGCCGCAAAGCGGGCGGCGAGCCTGTTGGCGCACGCCAGCATGTGTCCGTTCGTGATTTCCATGCCGTGAAAGTCGCGGGCAAAAACCTCGAAATCCTCCCCCGCGCGACGCCCGGTGAGGCTGGAATAGGCATGATTCACGGTTACAAACAGCCGGTTTTCGATCGCGTAGGCCAGCAGGCTCTCCGTGTCGGTGCGGCGTCGCTGCAATTCGACGTGATCTCGTTCGCTGATGCCGTAAACGCCGGCGTGCATCTCCGTGCCGCTCGGCAGAGTGACGGTCACTTCTTCGCTGAGGAAGAAATCGGGGTGTTTCCGCAATTCTTCGGCAGCATCGATCGAATCGTGATCGGTAACGGTAACAAGGTCCATGCCGCGGCGCTTCAGGGTTTCGTACAGCTCTCCCGGCTTGTTGTAAGACTCAAGGCAGACGCGCGAGAGTCCCGGAACGGTGCAAAATCCGGAGTGGATCGTATGAACGTGGAGGTCACACCTCATGCTTCAGTTGTAGTCCTCTCAAGTTACATTGCGGTGAGCTTTGTGCGACGCCTCGATGAAAATATCGTGTTTTGAATAAGATGCAACCAAATATAAGCAGGAATACCTCTTTTCTGAGACGGCACACGGCTCTGCTACCAGCACTTCCATGGCCCATTGGGGGAATCCGCAACATTGGCAAATACTGACACAGGGTCTGGAACTACCCCTTCGGCGGAATCAATCCAAGTGGCATCTCTAATACAATGAATACGATGAAAAAGCTCAGCGCCAGTCTCCTCGTGACCGGTTTCGCCGCTCTGGTCCTTTGTTTAGTCTTTTCGCCGGCCAGGGCCGACGACGGAATCTGGCTCTGGAATCAGTTGCCTAAGCCCGCCGCCGCGGTTGGCGCCTCGGGCGCGGCCGGAGGCACCGGCGCGGAACCCACCCGCGCGCGGCGTCCGCTGGAAGTCATCGACACGTTCAAAGACAATCTGCGCCTTGCTACCGTCCGGATAAACAACGGCGTCGGATCGGGGTCGTTCGTCTCCGCCAACGGCCTGGTGGTCACAAACCAGCACCTGGTTTCCGGGTGCATCACGAAGCTCAGCACCAAAGATCACGACTACCTGAACGATGGCTTCTACGCCGCCTCGCAATCGGGCGAGCTTGCCTGCCCCGGCCTTCAGGCCGACGTGCTGCTCAGCATGGAAGACGTGACCACGCAGGTAAAAGGCGCGGCTGCGGCGAAAAGCGACGACACCGCCAAAGGTTTGGCCAAAGATCTGGCCGCTTCGCCCCAGGTTCTGCGCGAGCGCAACGCCAATATCGCGAAAATCGAGAGCGATTGCGTGGCCAAGACCCACAACGTCTGCACAGTGCTGCGCCTGTTCTCCGGCAGCCGCTACGATCTTTATCAATACAAGCGCTACTCCGATCTCCGTCTGGTTTTCGCCCCGGAGCGAATGCTGGCTTTCTTCGGCCGCGAGCGCGACAGCATCTCCTATCTGCGCTACGGCCTCGACGTGGCGTTCCTTCGAGCGTATGAGAATGGCCGCCCTGCCGCAACGCCCCATTTTCTGAAATGGAATCCTGAACCGATCAAAGACGCCGATTTCGTGATCACTTCGGACAACCCGGGCCCGACCTCCCGCGTCATCACCGCGGGCGAACTGACTTTCCTCCGCGACACGTCCCTGCCGCGAAAGATCGCGCGCCTGCAACCCCGCGTGACGGAACTCAGCGCCATGGTCGCCAAAGGCGGCCCGGATCAGGCCGCCGCGCTGGCAACTCTCACGACCTTTCTGGCCGAATATAAGACGGTCGCGGGCAAACTCATCGGGTTGCGCGACGATCGGCTGGTGACCCGCAAGACCGCATTCGATCTGAAAATCCGCCGTGCCGTCGAGGGCAATCCGAAACTCGGTATGGATGCGGCGAAGGTTTGGGACCAGGTTGACGCCGCTTACAAGACCTGGGGGCGGCAGGATACGAACTACCAGATTCTGGAAGAGGAAGCCGCACCGGGATCGGAATTATTCAAGATCGCGCGCGAACTGGTGCGCGGCCTGCCCGTCGATCAGGATGCCGTCATCAACGAAGCGGTCGAAACCGCAATGCTCACGCATTATCTGGACGAGCTGAAAAACGTGAATCTGGCGCAGGGAGTCGGCGGTCGCGGCGGCGGAGGTGGTCGGGGAGGCGCGGGTGGCGGACGCGGAGGCCGGGGTGGCGGCGATTTCGGCGGCATGGGTCCCGGACCCGGCGGACCTGGCCCCGGTGGCCCGGGTGGTCGCGGCGGTGGTCCCGACATCAAACAGCTCAACCTGAAAGCTTTGCTGACCGCCAAGACGACGGCGGAATCGGCGGCCGCTATGGTGAAGGCGTCGAAACTGGGCGACCCCGCCGTGCGTGCCAGCCTGAATACGAAAGAAGCGTTGGCAAAGTCCGACGACCCCTTCATCAAGCTGGCGCTGACGGTTGAACCTGCCGCCGACAAGATTAAGAAGGAATACGACGACACCATCGGGTCGCTCGAAGCCTCGGCTGCTGAAAAGATCGCCGCGTACCGCTTCCGGCTGTTTGGCACGGCCGACTACCCGGATGGAACGTCCACGCCACGCCTCGCGTTTGGCGTTGTGAAGGGGTACACCGACAGAGCAGGCATGGGCATGCCGTTCGCTGCCACGTTCAGCGGACTTTACTACCGCAAAAACAACGAAGGGCCTTACCAGGTAACGAAACAGTGGGCGGATGCCAAGGACAAGCTCGATCCGGTGGCCGCGCTCAACTTCGTTTCTACCGCGGATGTCGGCGGAGGAGACTACGGCGGACCCGTGGTGAATCAGGTGGGCGAGCTGATCGGCGTCACGTTCGACGGCAATCTCGAAAGCCTGCCGGAGGTCTTCCTCTACACGGACGAACAGGCGCGCGCGGTGCATGTGGCGGCACAAGGCATCACCGAAGCGCTGGGGGTTGTCTACAAGGCGACGCCGCTGCTGCAGGAATTGGGAGTTAAGGCTCCGGCGATTTAAAACCCGCTCAGGCTCAGGCTGTTTCGCTGTCCGGGATTGCGATTACAATAAAGCTATATGGCAACTGCGGCCCTCATCCCCGTCCAGGAATATCTGGAAACGGTCTGGCGCCCGGACCGCGACTTTGTCGACGGTGAGGTACTTGAACGGAAGATGGGTGAATGGAGCCACGGCAGGCTGCAGTTGAGCATCGGAGTGTGGCTGCGGCCTCGGGAAGGGGCGTGGCGTTTCCGATCCGTTTCCGAAGTCAGGCTGCAAATCTCGTCGAGCCGGTTCCGTATCCCCGACCTGATGCTCGTATCGGCAGACGCGCCGCGCGAACAAATCGTCCGGACTCCGCCTCTGGTCTGCATTGAGATCCTTTCGCGAGGCGACACCATGCGCGAAATCATGGAGCGGCTCGGCGATTACTTCGCCATCGGCGTCCCGGTTTGCTGGATTATCGATCCGGTGCGAGCCTGCGGCTGGAACGCGACGCCGGGTCATCTCGCAGAGGCCGCCGACGGGATTCTCCGCGCGGGAGTGATCGAAATGCCACTCGCCGAGGTTCTGGAAAAAGAAGACTGACCGCCGGGCGTCCAGCTCGGCGGCCCAAATCGCTCCTACATATGGTAGAAAAACTCTTCGTAAACGACCTTGCCGTCAACCACCTTGTAGATGGCAACCTCTTCCATCATGAACTTCTTGGTCTGTGGCTTGAAGGTGACATCCATTTTGAACGTTACCGAAAAGTGTGAACCCGCGACCAGCGGACCTTCCACCTTCACAGAGTGGACTTCGTGGTTAGCGGCCCACCACTCGCCCTTGGCCTTGATCGCCTCAATGCCTTTCGATTCGCGCGACTGTCCGGGAGGCGCACCAGCCTCCATGCTTACGATATCGGGCGAATAAAGCTCATCCGTCGCTTCCGCGAATTTGCCTTCCGAACAAAGCGCGACGAGCCTGTTCGCGACTTCCTGTGTGGTCATAATAGAGTCTCCTGGGGGGCAGCTCCCGGCCGCCTTGTCCGACGTTAACACGCGCATGTTTCGCAGAAATGAACGGGGACCCCGGCCTTCTATCTCGCGGCCGCCGGCAACGCGAATGCCACGTAAGCGCCGGGCACCGGGTCGCTCGAAGCCGGATGCCCCGGTATCGCGTGAGTGTGCGTGGTTGCCCGGGCCGCCGCGCAATACACGACGTACTCTCTCCCGTTGACCTCATACACCGCCGGAATCCCTTCCAACGCCGCGTCCACTTCGGCCTTCCAGAGTTCCTTGCCGGTCTCGGCATCCATTGCGCGAACATCGCGATCACGCGTGCCGGTGAAAATCAATCCGCCCGCCGTCACCACAGGACCGACCTTCGGAAAGTGCGCGCCCGTATCCTTGAACCCCTTCGCCGCCAGCTCCGGAACCTGCCCCAGCGGGATCTGCCATTTGATGGTTCCCGCGTTCAGGTCGTACGCGGTGAGCGTGGTCCACGGCGGCTTGATGGCCGAAAGCCCGCTGCTGGTAATCATGAAGCCGAACGCGCTCTTGTAGCGCATGGTCGTCGGGTCGCCAGTGTCGGGTCCGGTCAGCGACAGTTTCAGCATCGCCGGAAAATCCTTGGACACGACGAACATCGTCGCGTGTTCGGGATCGATCGCCGCGCCGCTGAAATTCGCCCCGCCGTTGTTCCCTGGCATCTCGATAGTGTTCCGCAGCCCCGGCGGCGTGAAGATGCCTTCATTGCGCGCGCCTTGAATATCGTCGCGAAACCGCGCGGCTTCCGCGGGATCGTCGACGAACGGACTCAGGTCCTTCACGGTGAACGATTGCCGCGCGAAAGGTGGCGGCGCGGTCGGGAAAGGCTGCGTCGGCCAGGCTTCCTCGCCGGGCATGTCCGACTTCGGTACCGGACGCTCCTCGATCGGCCATAACGGCTCGCCCGTCACGCGATTGAAGACGTACAGAAAACCCGTTTTCCCGGCCTGCGCGACCACGTCCACGATCTGGCCGTTATGCCGCACGGTCAGTAGTTTCGGGGCAGTGGCATTATCGTAATCCCATATGTCGTGATGGACCATCTGAAAATGCCAGAGGCGTTTGCCGGTCCGCGCGTCGAGCGCCAGAAGGCAATCGCCGAACAGATTCGCGCCCTTGCGGTTCGCGCCGTAGAAGTTGTATTTCGGGCTGGCGGTGGGAACGAAGAGAATGCCGCGCTGGGTGTCGATGGACATCTCGGCCCATGCATTCGCGCCCCCGACGGTCTTCCACGCGTCCTTTGGCCAGGTCTCGTAGCCGAATTCGCCTTCGTGGGGGATGGTGTGGAAGGTCCACGCGAGTTTACCCGTGCGGACGTCGAAGGCGCGGATGTCGCCTGGCGCGGAGTCGTACTCCTGGTTGGTCGCCGACCCCAGAATGACGAGATTTTCAAACACGCGTCCCGGCGTCATCGATTGCACGTTCAGGCGAGACGGATCGCGGCCAAGCCCCTCGCGGAGGTCCACTCGACCGTCGACGCCGAATGATGGAATCGATTGCCCGGTCTTTGCATCGAGCGCGATCAGATCGTTCGCGCTGGCGTAGAATAGGCGGCGGTCTTTCTTATCGGCACTCTCCCAATAATTGAGTCCGCGAGTCGTAATCGGCCCGCGCCCATTGGGATGCGACCAGATCTCCTTTCCGTTAGTGGCGTCGAGCGCGACGATGGAGTTGTTCTTCCCCATCACGAATACGACGCCATTGGCGACGACGGGATTGAACAGGTACGGATTCCCGTCGGCGATGGGATAACTCCAGGCGATCTTCAGCTTATCGACGTTCCCGCGATTGATCTGGCTGAGAGAGGAGTACTGCGAAGCGTCGGCGCCACCACCATAGTCGGCCCACGTCGTGTGCGGCTTCGGGTTTTGCCCCGACAGGACAAAGACGGACAGAAGAGTTGTGACGACAGTGTATCTCACGTCCGCGAGTATACCTTCACGTGCCGCCGCGCGATTGGCGCCTGCTTGTCGAGCGGGCGAAGAAAGGCCGCCGCGATCTTCCATTCGCCCCCTGCTTTTGCCAACCCGGAGAACACCCTTGTCGCCGTAAGGAATACGGCACGACTGACCGGGGCTTTCGCCTCGGACCTCCGGTCCGCCGGTTACTGCCACCAACAGCGCGCTCCATTGACGTTACGATAACCACATAGGTGTTTATGCGCTCAACAGCTACCCAAACTGCCCGAACGGAAGATTCCGTTCGCTGGAATATTAAAGTCTCGCAAGAGACCGACCTGGAACTCCGGACATTTCTCGGTGCCCGGGGCATGAAGAAGGGCGACCTGTCGGCCTTCATCGAAGAGGCCGTCCGCGACCAGGTTTTCCGCAAAATGATGCGCGACATCCAGGAGCGTAACGCCGGTACCGACCCGGACGAATTGCAGGCTGAAATCGACGAGGCCGTACGGGAAGTGCGCGCCGAACGCTACGCGCGCAATAAAAAGTCCCGGACCTGACCCCGATGCGCGCCGTTCTGGGTACCAACATTCTGGTGTCCTCGCTTCTCGCGAAACTGGGTAATCCGGCGACGATCTATAACGCGTGGCTTGAAGACGACTTTGTTCTTCTGACCTGTGAAGCGCAACTCGACGAGCTGCGGTCCACTCTGCGCAAGCCGAGATTAACGATCCGCATCAAGCCGCACGAAACCGGCAAATTGATGAACCGGCTGCGGCAGAAGGCCGAGGTGATCGAATCGCTGGCCCGCGTCTCTCGCTCGCCCGACCCAACCGACGATTTCCTCCTGGCATTGAGCGAAGCCGGTAGCGCCGACTATCTCGTAACCGGCGACAAGAACGGTCTGCTCTCTCTGAAGCACCACAAAACCACGAAGATTCTATCCGCAACCACCTTTGCCGGCCTCTTCGCGTGAACCTCCGTCGTAGTATCATGACCGTGGTTCTCACAGAGGTCCAGCCATGAAGCTTCTTCACTCCGCCGCCAGTCTCGCCGCCGTCGCGCTCTGCCTTTCGATGGCGCCGCAACATCTTCCAGCGGCCGCCGAACAGCACTACCTTTACGTGGCCAGCCCCGGCACGCGCAACTACGTCGAATATGGCGGTGTCGGCATTCTCGTCTTCGATATCGACCACGGCTATAAATTCGTCAAACGCATTCCGACGTGGAAAGTTCCCGAAGGCAAGGAGCCGGAAAACGTCAAAGGCATCGCCGCCAGCGCGCAAACCGGCCGCGTCTACGTCACCTCGCTCAACCGCATGATCGCCATCGACGCGGTTTCCGGCAAAACCATCTGGGACAAGACCTACGAAGGCGGCTGCGACCGCATGGCGATTTCGCCCGATGGCAAGCTGCTCTACGTTCCGCAGCTCGAAGGCCCGCAGTGGCACGTCGTCGATGCCGGCACTGGCGCGGTAATCGCCACCATCGAAACCAGGTCGGGTTCGCACAACACGATCTATTCCGCGGATGGCCACCATGTCTACCTGGCGGGTCTGAAGTCGCCGCTGCTCTCCATCGCCGATGCGAAAACACACAAGGTTGTCGGCACGGTCGGCCCGTTCGCCGATTTCATCCGCCCGTTTACTGTCAACGGCGCGGACTCGCTCGTCTACGTCAATGTCAATAATCTGCTCGGCTTCGAGATCGGCGACCTGAAGACCGGCAAGAAGCTCTATCACGTGGAAGTGGAGGGCTTCGAAAAAGGCGACGTTAAGCGCCACGGCTGTCCCGCGCACGGCATCGCTCTCACGCACGACGAAAAAGAGCTCTGGCTCGCCGATTGCCACAACAGCGCCATCCACATTTTCGATAACACCGTCATGCCGCCGAAGCAGGTTTCGAGCATCAAACAACGCGATTGCGTCGGCTGGCTGAGCACGAGCCTCGACGGGCGGTTCGTCTATTCATCGACCGGCGAGGTGATCGATATCGCCACAAAGAAGGTCGTCGCCGCGCTCACGGACGAAGTCGGCCGCCAGGTGCAGAGCGAGAAACTCCTCGATGTCGTGATTTCGAACGGCAAGGTGGTTCGTGTCGGCAATCAGTTCGGCGTGGGCATGAAGCAGTAGTGATTCGCGCCGGGCTTTGTATTACCTTCGCAGCAGTGCTCATGCCGGCGTGGCAGGCCGCGTCGCCGAAAGCCAGGGACGCGAAGTTCTTCGACCAGCGTGTCGCGCCCATTCTTGAGCGGCGTTGCCTCGGCTGCCATAACGAGGAACTCAAGAACGGCAACATCTCGTTCCTCGATCGCGAAAGCCTGCTGCACGGCGGAACGCGCGGCCCGGCAATCGTCCCCGGCAATCCCGCAAAGAGCCTGCTTCTCGCTGCCCTCAGACACGAGGGAGAACTGCAAATGCCGCCCGGTCCGCCGCTGCCGGCAAAAGAGATCTCCATCCTGACAACCTGGGTCAAGCGTGGCGCAATCTGGGGCGAGCGGTTACACAAGTAATCCGCCGTTTCCCGCGCGCCCGGCGATGCGCAGAGACCTTATTGAATTACCGGTTCCAGAACGCCCTGCTGCACGAGCGGAACAATGACTTCGCGACGATAGTCTTCATGGAGCAGATTCTCGATTGAAACAGGACTTCTCAGTTTTTGCCACAACTCGGCTTCCCGCTCCGCCGCCAAACGGCATAACCGATCCAGTCCCGGCGCGAACAAAACTGCGGTCGCTTTGTCGTGGGATACGGGCGGACGCGCACGGCTTCCGGCCAGCGCTTCGATAATCGCCTCGGGTTCGCCATAAAATACGGCCATTCCACTGAAGCGCCCCCTGCGCAGCGTCGCCTTACTATGCGAAAAGAAATCCAGCGCAGGCGCGGTAAAGCGAATCGCTTCCGCGTTGGCGCGCAACGTTGCCTGCTCGAATCTGCAGGCGGATAGTTCATGCGAAGGATCCGGCAATCGGCCCGCAATGAATTCCAGCAGACCTTCGGCCTCCGCACCGAAGAACGAAGAAGTTCCTCCGCCGGCATCCACCCACTCCTCAAGCAACTCGCGACCGAAACCCTCAGGCAGCACGGATAAAGTGAATGCCGCCGCTCGCGCCGCGCGCCCGATGCACCACGAGCGCTGCACCCCCGCCGTGAACCGGAAACCCGCGCTTCGCCGCAGCCTTTCAAACGCCGCGATCTCGGCACAATCGAGACCACGCAAGTCTGGCTCTGCTTCAGGCGAGCGCACCAGCCGTCCCAACGCGGTTTCAAAATCGAGCAAAGCCATTAATTCACCTTCGTCCGCCGCCAGATCTCGCCGGCACGTTCCAGTTCCTCGCCGATCGCCGTCACGCCCAACTGAACCGCAAAATCGTCCAGCATCTCGAACACGACGCCCCCGGCCCGCGGCGCGCGCGGCAAAGTGTATTCGAGCATCTTCCAGACTTCCGCCGGTACACGATTGTTATGCCCGTCCATCCAGAAGCCATCGCGCGAGGCGCCGCCGGCGACGTGAATTTCGACCACCCGGTCGAGCGGCGCGCGGTCGAGCACCGTGAAGGGATCGATTCCATGGTTGAGGGAATTGCAGTAAATATTGTGAAGATCGAGCAGCAGGTGGCAGCCGCTGCGATCCATAATCGCGTTCACAAGGCCAATATCGTCGATTATCTCGTCGTCGACCGGCAAATCGGCGATGTAATACGCCGGATTCTCCAGCAGGAACGGCACGCCGTATCTGCGGCATATGGCGCCTGCGCGGTTACCAATCATCGCCGCCGCTTCTTTCGTCGGAGGCACCGGAAGCGGAACGCCGACCTCAAGCGTCGCCCCGTCTTCGCCCCGAATCGTCTGGTATCCCAGATGCTCGCTATGCCACACGAACGGCCACGCCGATTGAAACTCGTCCAGCATGTCGATGTACGCCGTATTCCAGCCGTGCGCCGATCCGATCGAAAGCTCAACGCCGTGAACCACGGCGGGCAGCGACGCGCACGCCCGTCGCGCGCGTTCCAGTTGCTCCGGCACGAATTCGAACGCGACCCCTTCCCCCACGGAGCGTTGCCGGCAGAGCGATTCCGGAGTGACCTCGACGAAGTCGACGAGGCCAGACCGGTACAGCTCCGTCGGCAATTCCGCGATGTAAGGAAAACCGATTCCCAAAGCTGGAATCAAAACCCCTCCGTCGCCACCGAAATCGCTCCCGCGCTGGCGGATTCCGGCGCCGGATCGCCCTGAAACTGGAAGTTCAGGTTGATCAGGCGACCGCAGGCGCGGCAACCAGCCTGTCCCAGGATAGTGCCGACCAGTTTGGTGACGCTCTCGACGGTCTGGCCGTGCGGACTGAGCACGACACTCGCGGTCTTAATACTCGATGCTGGCATGAATCTTATCTCCTTGTGTGTTTGGATCGTTGCCGGTCAGTTCGACTGTCCGACGCAGGGTAAGTGATTTGCCGGGAGATTCCGTTTCAAACCAAATGCAAGAGGAGACGAAAACGCCGGGCCGCAAACGGAACCATGCGCTTGCCCGCCGCAACGGGAGCCTCGCAAATCAGGACCATCGACCTGTTGATCGGGTCTTACTGAAGTCCCGAACGAGTCAGCAATGCGTTCGGGTCGGGATCGCGTCCCATAAACCGCCGATACAGCTCCGCGGGATCGGCGCTGTCGCCTTTCGAGAGGATGTTCTCCCGGAAGGCCCCGCCTGCTTCCCGGCTGAAGATGCCCTCCGCGCGGAAGCGCGTGAACGCATCGGCATCCAGCACCTCGGCCCACTTGTAGGAATAGTAGCCCGCGCCATAACCCACGGGACTTGCGAAAAGATGGGTGAACGCCGCGATCATGCAGTAATCTTCCGGCAAAGGCGCGGTGTTGAACTGCTGAAGAATCGCGCGGGCATAACGGCATACGTCTCCGTCGCGCGCCGGATCGTACTCGCGGTGCAACTTCAGATCCACGAATCCGAATCCCAGTTGCCGCATTTGCATGTTCGCGCCACGATACGTCCGCGCGCCCACTAATTTCCGGAAAAGATCCCCGGGAATCGCTTCGCCGGTCCGGTAGTGGCGTGCGAACATGTCGAGCGCTTCCCGCTCCCAGCACCAGTTCTCCATGATCTGGCTGGGCAGCTCCACAAAATCCCACGCTACCGACGTGCCGGCCAGACTCTTCACTTCCACGCAACTCAGCACGTGATGCAACAAATGCCCGAACTCATGGAAAATCGTTTCCACTTCACGGTGCGTCAGCAACGCCGGTTTATCGCCAACAGGCGGAGTGAGGTTGCCGCAGACGCAGCCGAGGTGCGGCTCGAAACGCTCCGGCGTTTCGATGCCGCTGATGAACCCATCCATCCACGCGCCATCGCGCTTCGTCTCCCGGGGGAACCAATCGGCATAGAACGCTCCCAGCAGCCGGTCCGCTTTACCCGGGGCGCCGTTCACGCCGCCTGCGCCCGAGCCCGAGTGGTCGAATACTTCGTAATACTTGACATCCGGATGCCAAACGGGCACGCCGTTACGCTGCTCCACCCGAATCCCGTATAGTTTTTCGACGATGTCGAACATTCCGTCCACGACGCGCTGCGCCGGGAAGTACGGCCGCAGTTGCTCTTCGTCGAATTCGTACAGCTTGCGGCGCTGCAACTCCGCGTAGTAGCTGATGTCCCAAGGATTGAGTTCTCGCCCGGCGAATTCTTCGAGCGCCGTATTCTCCCGCGCAAACGCGGGGTCGGTGCGGGCCTTCAGATCCTCGAGGAACGACATCGCGCGCGCGCCGGTATGCGCCATCCGGTCGTGAACCACGAAATCGGCGAAATCGGAAAAACCCAGCAGTGTTGCCTTTTCCCGGCGCAGCTCCAGGATGCGGACGATGATCGGGCGATTATCGCGTTCCGCCTCCGTCGCGCGAGCAATGTTGGCCCGGTACAACTTCTCCCGGACGCCGGCATCGTCCAGATAAGTGATTGCCGGAGTGAAGCTGGGCGCCTGCAAAGTGAACCGCCAGCCAGCCTGGCCCTTTGATTCAGCACTCTGCCGGGCCGCTGCCAGCGCACTGGGTGGCAAACCGCCAAGACTCGCCTTATCCGCGATAATTAATTCCCACGAATTCGTGGAATCGAGAACATTCTCCGAAAATTTAGTCGTCCATTTCGAAAGTTCCACGTCGATTTCCGCCAGACGCCGCTTGCCCGCCGCGTCCAGTTCCGCACCGCAGCGCCGGAACGAATCGAGCGTCTTAGTCAGAAAACGCAGCTTCGCGCCGGAGAGAGATTTTGCTTCGTCGGTCGCGGCGTACGCCTGCAGCTGTTTCCAAAGTCCCTCGCTCAGCGGAATCTTCGAATAGAATGCGCTGGTTTCGGGCTCGACCGCGTTCCATGCCGCCCGAAGCTCCGGCGAAGTCGCCACCGCTTCCAGATGGCGTACGACGCTGATGGCGTGATTGAGGTTCTCGGTCGCCTTCTCAAGCGCAATCATCGTGTTGGCGAACGTGCGGGGAGCGCTGTCGGCCGCAATGGTTTCGACTCGTTCGTTCGCCTGGGCCACGAGTTGCCTGACGCCCGGCTCCACATGTTCCGGGCGCACCTCGTCGAAAGGTATGGAGAATGAGATGGAAAGTAAAGGGTTATCTGCCATTGCGGAGATCAGCCTGATCTTCGTGGTGCAAAATTTTCGGATTATTAACTAAATCTTATCTCATGGGATGTCGTGGTTTCGCCCGGATGTGGCGATAGGGCGGCGGAGCGTTTCCCCCGCGACTGCCTGCTTACCCTTTCCTTTCTTCCGCTGTTGAACCCTGCCGGACGCAGCCCGACGCCCATGTCATATGATAGTTGGCCGGAGGTAAAGAAACGACAATGGAACGTATTACTCGCGCGGGTTGGTTCGCGGCGGGAACGGTAATGGCCCTGGCGGCCGTAGCGGCCGCGCTCCACGGGCAGGTACCCGCGCTGGCCGAAACCGGCTTCACGTCGATCTTCGACGGCAAGACCCTCAACGGCTGGGATGGCGACCCCGATTTCTGGCGCGTGGAAAACGGCATCATTGTCGGCGAAACGCGCCCCGACCATCAGCCGAAACAGAACACATTTCTGATCTGGCGTGGCGGCAAACCGGCGGATTTCGAGATCAGGATGCAGTACCGGATCACCGGCGCGCAGGCTAACAGCGGACTCCAATATCGCAGCGTCGAACTGCCCGAAGTCGCCAAATGGGTCCTCAAGGGTTACCAGGCCGATATCGATATCGCCCAGATCTACACCGGCCAGATGTACGAGGAGCGCAATCGCGGATTTCTCGCCCTGCGCGGCCAGATCTCGTATATTCCGGACGGCGGCAAAGCGGGTTTTATCGGCACCACCGGCGACACCAACGTGTTGAAAGGCTTCATCAAGGTCGGCGGCGGCGAGGACGGCTGGAACGAAATGGATGTCATCGCGCGCGGCAACACGCTGATCCACCTGATCAACGGCCACGTCATGAGTATCACGATCGACGACGACCGCGCCAACCGTAAAATGGACGGAGTCATCGGCATCCAGCTTCACCTGACGCAGTCCGGCATGAAGATGGAAGCGAAGAACGTGCGGATTAAGCAGTTCTGAATGTCGACCGCGACAGGCTATCTGGCGCGCGCCAGGTTCCACTTCAGGCCCGTCACCACATTGAGGATTGGCGCCGGATACCCGTAGACTTCCTCGTAATGCTCGTCCAGCGCGTTGCGCAGATTCACGTACGCAGTGAGATTGCCGCGCACCCGGTAGTTGGCATTTACCCCGATATTCTGATAACCCGGATTGACGAAGAACCCGGCTGAAGCACCCAGGTTCGGCTCCACGTCAAGCGTATGCCCACGCCAGTAGCCGCCGAGGTTAATATCCGCGCGGCCGTGCCGAATCGTTGCCATGAAAGTTCCGGACTGTTTCGGCCGCCTCGGCAATGGTTGGCCAAGGTAGAAATAATCCGGCACCTGGCCGGTGCTTCCGCTGAGCGCCAGCACTTCGGATTCCAGCCATGTGTAACTTGCTGTCAGCGAAAGCCAGCGCGCCGGACGCACCCGAGCCGAAGTCTCCATGCCCTCCGCGCGCGCGTTTCCCGGATTGCCCGTCGCGTACGGCGACAACTCGGAAAGGGAACCGCCGAGCGAAACAATGAGATCCCGGTACCGGTTATGGAACCACGTCGCATCGAGGGAAAGCTTGTTGCCGAACAGCCGTTGCTCTGCGCCCACGTCGTAACTCGTGGTGTGCTCCGGCAGCAGCGCGGGATTATTCGTAAAGGCAAGATCCGACCCGCCGGGGGGGCGCAGGCCGGTGCCATAAGAGCCGTGAATTCGCGTCGTCGGCTTGAACGCATAAGCCGCCGAGAGCTTCGGGCTGACTTCGGTGTCGGTAGTGGCGGGAAAATCCGGGCGCGCCGGGTTGGCTAACGCGTCGCCAGGAATCAGCGGCGTGAGGTAGGCCTCATACCGTACGCCCAGATTCACGTAAAGCTTGTCCATCGTGAACCGAGTCTCCAGGTACCCGCTCCACTCGTCCCTGCGCAGCAGGAAGTCCGAGCCATCGGCAGCGGTCACATCCGTGTTGCGCATCTCTTCGCGATGGAAGACGATTCCGCCGGTGACCGCCCACATCTTGCTCATCGTATAAGTGGCGCGTGCTTCCGCATTTCCGCTCAGATCCTTATTGAAACCGGCTCCGTCGGGGCCGATGCGCAGGCTGTTATTCCAGTAGATGCCGCCGATCAGATCGATCCTCAGCTTATCCGTCAGTTCGTCGTTGTAATGCACACCATAGGTCGATGTGTTGTTCTTGCTCCGGCTGACAAGATCGAGCCCGGGAAAAAGCCCCTTCGGATTCGACCCGTACGGTCCGGGTTCTCCGACGTTATTAGAATCGAAATCGCCGAAGATAATGAGCTTCTGTTTTCTCCAGCGATGCTCGAGCGAGAGCAGCCCGTTGTCGTTCCGGTAATCGCTGTTGAGCACCGGTCCGTTACTCAGCAGACTGGAAAACGAACCCGCAACTCCCCAACCGCGCGCGATCATCGTTTCGCCGCCGAAAGATACGCGATTCTCATCGTGCGTGCCGCCCTCCGCGAGTACATCGAGCGCAGGCCCGTTCTCGGGTGAACGCGTCTCCAGACTCACCACGCTGCCCACTGCGTAGGATCCATAGATCGCCGATTGCGGCCCTCGCGCCACCTGCGCCTCTTCGATGGCGTCGGACGGTAAATGGGCGAAGTCAAACAAGCCGCCGTGATAAAAACTGTCGATGGGGACACCGTCCAGCAGAATGAGATTGTCACGGGAATCGCCGCCGCGCACGAATAGATCCGCCGCCGATCCGCGCGCGCCATCCTGAGCGAAGACCATCCCCGGCAGGTCGCGGAGCAAATCCACAAGCTGCGCTTCATTGCGTTCGCGCAGATCGGCGCCGGTCACGACGCTGACCTGAGTGCCCTGCTGGGCGGGCATCGCGTCGATAGTCGAAGCAGTCTCCTGAACCGACTCCTTTTGCGGAGCGAGGGCCAGCCGGATGACGGCGGTGATCGGCGAGATCGTCGTCGCAAATCCTTCGGCGGCCGCGCGCAACTGCACGTTTTCGTAAAGCGGCGATATATAAAGATCGAAGACGCCGTGATCGTCGGTGACCTGCTCGGTGATAATGCCGAGCGGATTGAATGCCGCAACCTGAGCGCCGGGTATAGCTTTCCCGGCAACGTCGAGCACTACGCCCTTCAGTTCGACAGCCCAGGCGTGAGTCGGGAAGAGCGAAAGCGCGCAAGCCGTCAGAATAAAGAGCGCGCGAAAACGAAAACTGAGCGTCCTCACCGACAGGCAGCCCCGCGACGCCGTTGTTTGCAATGCCGCAATTGCCGCCATCTGCGTTCAGAATAGCCCCTGTAGACCACCATCAAGCCCTGACGAACGGATTCGAACGCTTCTCAGTTCCGATATCCGTAGCGTCGCCATGGCCCGGATAAACGATCGTGGCGTCCGGAAGGGCGTAAAGCTTAGCGCGAATCGACCGGGCAAGCGCAGCGGAATCGCCGCCCGGCAAATCGGTGCGCCCGACGCTGCCTTTGAACAACGTATCTCCCGCTATCAGCCTCTGCTCCGTCGGCAGATAGAGGGAAATGCTGCCGGGCGTGTGGCCCGGTGTTTCGAGCACATGGACTTCTTTCAGCCCGGCGCGCAGGATATCGCCCTCGTGGGCAAGCGTATCGATTCCCGGGTTGGTCGGCGTTTCCACGCCGAGCCATCTCGCCTGCGTGCTGAGGTGCTCGGCGAGGAAAGTGTCGCTCTGGTTCATATAAACCGGCGCGCCCGTGATGGCGCGGAGTTTGTGCGCTCCGCCGATATGATCGATGTGCGCGTGGGTGATTACGATCGTCTTGACTTTCAACTTGTGACGATTCAGAATGGCGACGATTTCCTGTATATCGTCGCCGGGGTCGACCACGATCGCCTCGCGCGTCGCCGGGTCGCCGAGAATCGAACAATTGCAGCCGAGCATCCCGACGGGCAAGACTTCGTGGATTAAACCGGCCGTCGATTGCATACAACACGATCATCGCGCATGATAGTGAGTGATGGAACTTCTCAGTATTGTGACGATGGCGGTGCATATTCTCTGCGCCGTGGCGCTGGTGGGCGGCGCGCTCGCGTGGCGGTTCGGCGCGATACCCGGCATTCAGCTGCTGGAGCCGGAGACGCGCGGCAAAGTGGACAAAGCCATCGCCGCGGCGTGGCGGCCGGCTGCGATTATCGCAATTCTGGGAGCACTCGTCTCCGGACTTGGAAATCTGATCCACGCCGGTCTCCGCACGCCGCGTTTTCACATGGTCTTCGGCATCAAGATGCTGCTCGTGCTCCACCTTTTTGCGGTAACCCTCCTCGCAACGCGCGGCGACAATCCCCGGCGGGCGCGGCAATTGACCGGCATTGTAATCAGCGGTACGGTCATCGTAATTCTTTCCGTGGTGCTGCGTTGGGTATGACGTTCGCCGGCATCACACCCGGCTACCAGGCGCTTGCCGATTCCGCCGCGATCCTCGACCTGTCCGATCGCGGCCGCATCCGCGTTACGGGTGATGACCGCGCCCGTCTGCTTCACGCCATGACCACCAATCACGTGCAGGGATTGAAGCCGGGCGAAGGGCAATATACGTTTTTCCTGAACGCGCAGGGACAGATCCAGGCCGACGCGTATATCCTGTGTTTCGCCGACCACTTCCTGATCGATGTGGAACCGCAAACGCGGCAATCCCTTTACGCGCATCTGGACAAATTCATCATTGCCGACGACGTCACCCTGGAGGATGTCACGGACCAGACTTTTTCGCTTGGACTCGAAGGCCCGCAGGCACTACGCCTGGCCGGGGAGATCGGCATGACCGCGCCCCACGCGGAGTACTCTCATTCGGAATGGGACCCGTATACCGTTGCGGCCATTTCGTTCACCGGCGCACCGGGCGTTCGGGTCTACGGACCGGCGCTCCGAAAGGACGATGCCATCGGCATTCTGACCAACGCCGGCGCAATTGAGGCGACGGCCGACGATGCCGAAGCGAGCAGGATCGCGCATTTCAAGCCGCGTTACGGCCACGACATCACTGAAAAGTCGCTGCCGCAGGAAACGCAGCAGATGAGCGCCGTGCATTTCCAGAAAGGCTGCTATCTGGGCCAGGAAATTGTGGAGCGAGTGCGCTCGCGCGGGCACGTGAACAGGCTGCTCGTGGGGTTCATCGGCGATTCCGATCACGCGCCCGCTCTTGGCGCGAAGATCGCGTACGGCGGCAAGGAAGACGGTGAGGTGACGTCCGCGGTCGCGGTGGGTGGTAAGTTCTATGGTCTCGCGCTCGTGCGGGCCCAGATTGCGCAACCGGGGACGCTCGTCGGGATCGATGGACGGCCCGCTACGCTGACGGCGCTGGCGCGGTAGCATCGGCGTCGAAGCCGCGGCACCCTAATAGCCCTTGGTTGTGACCCAGAAACTCTCTTCCCACGATCCGCCGGGCGGAATCGTCTGGAGTTCCTTGTAGACACCCTTCTGCGCGAGGTTCAGGGCGTTCGTGATGCCGACCATTGGTTCGAATGCGATGAACCCTTTGCCCGTTGACGGAGGCGCGCCGGCAGGCTGTGGCTGGGCAGGAGGCGCAACCTTTACGCCCTGCGCGGGGTCTACCGGATAAGGACCAGACGGCATAGCCGGCGCGGGCTGTCCCGGACCCCGACCGCCGCCACCACCGGAGCCGCCTCGGCCACCACCAAAGCCACCACCACGCCCGCCACCACCACCGCCCGCGCTGAGTGACTGGGACCACAGCAACACGGTTTTGAATTTCGGTCCGAGGGTCTCATCCAGCTCCTTTCCGTTGTACATGAGCCGCATCGTCGCCCGGCCGTTTGCGTCGCGAACCAGATCGGTGAACATGTCGTCGATCAAGGCGTAGTTTTTGAGCCTGATCGAGGTCCTGTCCTTATCCGCGTTGAAGAAGCTCTCGATGGGCTGCGTCTCGCCGGTCGGAAGCCGCTGCGGAATCTCGATCCAGTGCGTCTTCGCATCGACCGAGACGGTCCAGTCGTCGCGGTTGCCGTCGGGCAACTCATAGATCGGATGGAAACCAATCACGGCAGGCATCGGTTGGGTGCTCAGGTTATCCAGTCGCGTATGCACCTCAAGCGTGCCTTCCGAAACCCGGTAGGTGAGTGTGATCGTGTGCGCAAACGGGAACTGCCCGATGAATTCGGGAATCCTGTAGAAGTCCAGTCTGCACGTGACCCAGGCGCTCTTGCCATCGGCCTTGAATTCAACGAGCTGCCATGTCTTCGTGCCGTTGACGAAACCCGTCCCCGGAATCGGGCCGCGGACGTTGCCGAGTTCGAGATCGAAGTTATACTTCTTGCCATTGGCATAAAAGGCAGTCTCATCGAGACGGTTCGCGAACGGCGCGAGCAGCGGCATCCCGTTCAGGCCGGAATTAGCCTCGAAGGCTTCGAGTGAAGCGGACGTGCGGACGAGGTTCTGCCCGTTGACCTGGATCTTCCACGCCTTGCCCAGACTGGTGACGACCTCGACGTTCATTTTCGCGGTGGTGTCCGCGAGCGCAATCACATCGCCGTCCTGTCTGGCGGTGTAGCGCTGCGCGAGCGCCGGGGCGCAAACGATGCATGCCAGCGCGGCCGAGAGAGCCTGTGTCGGAAATCCGTTTCGTGTCATGATGCCTCTCCGCGCGATTGTATCAAACGCCCGGCAATCCGAAGCACCCGGCGCGCCGGGCGTTTACGAATTATTGCTCATAGATTTTTACTAAGTAAAGCCTTGTGAACTCTGTCTCCGGGGGGCAACCGCAATGCGGGCTGCCGAGTCTTACAAGCAGAAGGCAATGCGGGCGGATCAAAAAAAGCCCGCAGCCGATTTCAAGAAAGAAAAAGGAAAAAACACCATGAACGCACTCAAGAGTATCGGAACGAAGATTGCCGCCGCGACGATCGCCACAGGTCTGGTAGCGGGTGCGGCGTTCGCCGCCGGCGGGTCCACTGTCACCGTCAATCTGCCGCAGGCCGTCAACGTAGGCGGCACCATTCTCGCCAGCGGCGAGTACAAGATCACGGAATCGAATATGACGGACGGCAGCAACCTGTTTATTTTCCGCTCGGATAAAGGCGCGGTCGCGTCCGCCGTAGCCATGCGCAACGCGGACCCGACGGTCGACCAGAAAACCGAAGTCGTGCTCACCAGGGATGGAGAATTTCTGCATCTGGACAAGCTTTTCATCGAAGGCGATTCGGCCGGCTATCAGTTCCCTGAAATTAAGTAGGGTACAACCCGATTCGGCGAACTCTCTCCCTCGCGGCCGCATGTCGGTTCATCCGATGCGGCCAGCGGGGGAGTTCTGTTTTCGGCGACCTACCTTGCCGCGCGACTACGGTTGCCTCCTCGCAGGTTTTGGCATGGCTGGAGGCGTCGAGGGTGCAGGCGCGGGAGTCCGGTAGTCATCCTGAAACAACAGCGGCGCGAACTGTGTCAGGTAAACGCGCCACTCGCCCCAGACGTGTCCGCCTTCGCTTTCCTCCCACACATGCGCGATGCCGGCTTTGTCGAGGTTCTGGTGGATCGCGAGCAAACCATCGTGCAAGCCATCCTGCTTTCCCACTCCCATCCACAGAAGCCTGAGCTGCTTATTGATCTGCGGATCGGCGAGTTTGCCGTTGTAGTCCTTCGCAAAATCGAGATTGGCAACCGCCGCGCTGAATGCGCCGAGCCAGGCGAATGTGTCGAGATGCGCGAGGCCGATGCGAAACGCCTGCGCACCGCCCATCGATAGCCCGGCGAAGGCGCGATGCTCACGGTCGGGAATTGTGCGGAAGTTCTTATCGATGTAAGGAATCAGTTCGTTCACGAGAACCTGTTCGAACTCCGCGAACGTGTTGTCCGCCATCGAGCGTCCGCGGCCACGCCCGCCGCCACCGGGAGACGCGGGCGTCCGCGCAGGCACGATGCCGTTGTCGTTCACGATCAGCATCTGCTTCACGCTGGTGCGGATGCTGTACACGTTGTCCATGATGAACGTCTCGCGTCCCTGGTTGCTCCAGCTCGTCTCGTTCTCACCCGCGCCGTGCTGCAGGTAGAGAACGGGGAACCGGGCAAGCGGCTCCTTATCGTAATCGGGCGGCGTATAGACCTTTGCGCGCCGCCAGCCACTGGTGGATCGCGAGAAATACCAGACATCGCGCAACGTGCCGCGCGGAACGTCGTCCATGTCCCACAATGCGGAGTCGGGGCCAGGTATCTCGATGCCGCTGCACTCTCTCCCGTAACCGAAAAACGTCTTGCTCGATGGGTCGAGCGTTGTGAAGCCATCGACGATCACCGAGTAATACCAGAAACTGGGCGGTAACGGATCGGTCGTGCCGGTCCAGTAGCCGCCGTCGCCTTTCTGCAGATCGAGCGTGACCGATTTCGGCATCTCGACGCGGACCTGTACTTTCGTGGCATCGGTTGCGCGGAGACGGAAGGTGACGCGGCGATCCGGCGTCATTTGCGGGTATTGCGCGCCTTGCACGTTGCTGGAAAGCGGGGTGGCGGCGTCGGTCGCCGGAGTCTGGGCGAAGCTTGCGGCAGCCAGCGCGAATAGCAGAAATACCTGGCAGGCGAAACCGCCCGCCCCACAAAGCAGCGGAGCCGCAACCGACCAGCTCGACACCGCTCCCTCACGGTCGCGGCTCGGCGAGAATCTGCGCAGGCCGCGAAGAAATGAGGGTGTATTTATACAAAAGCTTCTCATTTGGCTAACTCCCGGGCGATGGCGTTTGCGATCTGCGCGCCGTGGAAGCGGCCGTTCTCGATGAAAATCTCGTTCGTGTGCATTCCGGCCACGATCACTCCCGCGAGATAGATGCCTTTTCGCTCGCTCTCCAGTGTATCGGGATTTGTTCGCGGTTTTTGCGAGGCAGGATCCAGCGTGATGCCTGTCGCGTTCAGAAACTTCATATCCGGGCTGTAGCCGATCATCGCCAGCACGAAATCGTTCTTCACTTCAATCCGGCCATCGGGGGTATCAAGCACCACCGACTTCGGCCGGATCTCGACCACGTGCGAATTGAAATACGCCTTCACTTCGCCGTTCTTAATGCGGTTTTCGATGTTCGGCTTGATCCAGTACTTCACATGCTTATGGATCGCCGGGCCGCGATGCACCAGCGTGACGCGCGCGCCGGTCCAGAAGAGTTCCAGCGCGGCGATAGCGGCGGAGTTCTTAGCGCCGACTACCATCACGTCGTGATTGTAGTACGGGTGCGGTTCCCTGTAGTAGTGGATCACTTTGTCGAGCTCTTCGCCCGGAACGCTCAGCATGTTCGGGACGTCGTAATAGCCGGTCGATATGATTACCTTCTTCGCCGCGTAAGTAGCGAACGAGGTTTTCACGGAGAACGCGTTGTCTTCGCCCGATATCGATTCGACCAGCTCGTACTGGTGGATATCCAGCTTGTAGTGCTCCGCGACGCGCCGATAGTACTTGAGAGCTTCCGTGCGGGTGGGCTTTTCGTTCAGGCTCGTCATCGGGATGTCACCGATCTCCAGGAGTTCAGGAGTGGTGAAGAAAGTCATGTGCGTCGGGTAGTTGTAGAGCGAGTTCGTCAGACAGCCCTTGTCCAGAACAAGGGCCTGGACGTTGCGCCGCTTGAGTTCGATGGCGCAGGCTAGTCCCGTGGGGCCCGCGCCGATGACGATGACGTCGTAGGAGTTCATGGCCACAGATGCACACAGATGCACACGGATAAGATCACGGATAGCTTCAAAGTTTTGCCTCTATTTCGGCTGTGATTGCGGCCATCGCCTGGGGGAGTTGGCTTGCGTCTTTGCCTCCGCCTTCCGCCATGTCCGGGCGGCCGCCGCCTCTGCCTCCCATCGACTGTGCCAGCGCTCCGACCAGCTTGCCCGCCTGGAGTTTTCCAGTCAGATCCTTCGTTACCGCCGCTACGATTGAAACCGCTCCGTCATCCACGCCCGTCAGGATGACGACTGCCGATTTCCACTTGTTTCTCAATGCGTCGGCCAGTTCGCGCATCTGTTGCCGGTCGAGACCTTCGGTGCGAGCAACCAAGTACCGCACGCCGTTTTTCTCCTTCGCATTCGACTCGAGATCCTTCGCGGCCGATTGCGCGATCTTCGTTTTCAACTGGCCGATCTGGCGTTCGTGGTCGCGTTTCTCTTCGAGCAGCCGCGTTACCTGGTCGACAAGCTCGGGCTCGCCGACCCGCAGCATATTCGACATGCGGTGCAGCGCCTCGCTCGTTTGCTGGTATTGGCGCACGGAATTCTCACCCGTTATCGCTTCAATGCGGCGGACGCCCGCCGCGATGCTGCTCTCCGAAACGACCTTGCAGAGTCCGATATCCCCGGTGCGCCGGACATGCGTGCCGCCACAGAGTTCCTTGCTGAAATCCGGTATCATGACCACGCGAACTTCCGAACCGTACTTCTCGCCGAAGAGCGCCATCGCGCCCGTCGAAATGGCCTGATCGAGCGGCATCACGTTCGTGGTCACCTCGGTGTTCATCAGAATCCGCTCATTGACCAGGCGTTCGATTTCCGCGATTTCGGCCGGATCGACTGCGGCGTAGTGGCTGAAATCGAAACGCAGGCGCGGCGGTTCGACTACGCTTCCGGCCTGCTTCACATGCGGCCCAAGCACCTGGCGCAGCGCCGCATGCAGCAGGTGTGTCGCCGTGTGATTGCGCTGGGTGGCGAACCGTTCGCTGGCCGCAACCTCTGCCCGGAGTTCGTCTCCCACGGCGATGTTCGCGAGCGTCCGGATCTTGTGGACTGTGAGGCCGGGAACCGCCGGATACGTGTCGAGGACAGTGGCGACCTTCTCACCGGTATCCGCGTCGATGAGCCTGCCGTGGTCGCCCACCTGACCGCCAGTTTCGGCGTAGAACGGAGTTTGGTCCAGAACGATTTCCGCGTCGATTCCGGCGGGGAGCATGTCCACGGTTTCCTGTTTCACGAGCAGGCCCACGGCTTTCGACGTGGCATCCAGTTGTGAATAGCCGAGGAATTTCGTGCGTCCCTGCGCGAGCATTTGCTGGTAGGCCGGGGCGATTGCGCCTTTGTCCGCGCCTTTCCAGCTGGCGCGGGCGCGGTCGCGCTGCTGCTTCATTTCCGTTTCGAACGCGTCGCGGTCGATTTCAAAGCCGCGTTCGCGCGCCATCTCTTCCTGCTCGTCGAGCGCGAGGCCGTAAGTGTCGTAAAGCTTGAACGAAACTGCGCCGGGAACGGCGGTTCCGGTGAGTCCGGCGAGTTCGTCGTGGAAGACCTTTTCCGCCACCAGAAACGTGGTCGCGTAGCGGTGCTCTTCGTCCTTCACGATTCGGGCGACTCGCTGCACGGACTCCATCATCTCCGGATAGGCTTCGCGCATGTGCTCGGCCACGAAGCCGGTGAGCAGGTGCAGATACGGCTCCTGCTTGCCGATCAGCCGCGCATTCCGCATGGCGCGGCGCATGATCTTGCGCAGCACATAGCCACGGCCTTCATTTGAGGGCAATACGCCGTCGTTTACCAGAAACGCCGTCGCACGCGCGTGATCGGCGTTGATGCGGAGCACGGTGTCGGTGCGCGGGTCGGCCCCGTACTCCGTGCCGAAGAGCTCGCCGGCGCGGTCCATGATCGGGCGGATCAGGTCGGTCTCGTAGTTGGTCAGCTTGCCCTGGAGGATGGCGGCCACGCGCTCAAGCCCCATGCCGGTATCGATCGACGGGCGGGGCAGGGGAGGCATATTGCCCTGCGAGTCCCGATTGAACTGCATGAAGACCAGATTCCAGATTTCGACGAAACGTCCGCCGCCATCGAGCGGGAACTCTTCGTGCTCGCGCCCCGGCTCGGCTGCTTCGGGTCCAAGATCGTAATGGATTTCCGAGCAGGGACCGCACGGCCCGGTATCGCCCATTTGCCAGAAGTTGTCCTTCTCGTCGAGGCGGAAGATGCGGCTCTTCGGCACGCCCGCCACGCTTTGCCAGAGCTTTTCGGCTTCGTCGTCTTCACGGAAAACGGTGACGTAGAGCTTGTCTTTCGGCATTCCATACTCTTTGGTGACAAGATCCCAGGCGAACCCGATGGCCTCGGCTTTGAAGTAGTCGCCGAAGGAGAAATTGCCCAGCATTTCGAAGAAAGTATGATGACGGCGCGTGTAGCCGACGTTTTCGAGGTCGTTGTGTTTCCCGCCGGCGCGCACGCATTTCTGGGAGGAAGTGGCGCGGGTGTAATCGCGGGTTTCGAGGCCCTGAAAAACCTCTTTGAACTGGTTCATGCCCGCGTTGGTGAAGAGCAGGGTGGGGTCGTTGCCGGGAACGAGCGAACTGCTGCGGACGATGCGGTGGCCGCGGGTGTGGAAGAAGTCGAGAAAACGCTGGCGGATGTGGTTACCGGTCACGGGAGTCCTTGAAGTCGGGGATAGTTTGATTATAGGGTGGTGTCCGAAAAGCGGCGCCGATCCCCCGAATGAGTGCGTTTTGGCCCGAACGGCGCAGGCCAGAGGCCTACTCCACCAAGGGATACGCGCACGGACTGGCTCCGCTCACTTGGCAAACCAGCGGCCTTGCCGGTGTTCCTCGATCGGGCGGCGTGTCTGCAGGCGGACGTGGGCGTCCGCCGCGGTTCCGGGGAACTGCCCTACCAAGGCGGACACTTGTTGCGCGGAAGCGGCACTTGAGTCGTTCATCGAGGCGTTTTCGGGCCGGAATTAACTTGCGGTGGAACAGGTCCATGGCCGCTTTCAACTCCGGGAGAGAAAAAACAAATCCGTCCTGTTGCGGATCGTAGTCCTGGCCCTCGGCTTCCGCCAGCTGGTAGAGCATGCGGGCCTGCTCCAGTTCCTGCGCGTGCCGGGCCTTTCGCTCTTCCTGCATCTGCTTCAGATCGTTCCTGTACCGCTCATAAGCTCTTTGCGTGCGCTGCATGTAGAGAGACATTAAGGCGAGCTCTTTGGCGTTATTCCGCACGGTGCCGGGAGTCGACTGCATCACGGCGTGGACAGTGATTGCCGAGATCGGCGTGGATATGAGCCGTTTCGCCACCAGCGGCAATCTGGCCAGCTGGTGCGGCTTGTGTCCGGGCAATTCGGCCAGCGCGGGAAAACGGCACTCCGGCAAGACCAGCAAGGACAATCGTTACATCCGCCGAGTGCTGGCGCAGGCGGCATGGGCAGCGGCAAGGATTAACCGCAAGCGGAACTTCTTCACCACGCTTTCCTTCCGGATCAGCAGCCGGGCCGGCATGAAGAAGGCCGCCGTTGCCGTTGCCCACCGCATGCTCTCGATCATCTATTCGATGATCCGGGATGGATCGCCTTATCGGGAAAACGGAGCCGACTACTTTGACCGGATTCATCCCGAACGCACCAAAAACAAGCTCATGGCTCAACTCCAAAGACTTGGATTTCTCCTTCACCTTGAGCCAAAACAGATCACACCAAAACAGCTAAGTTGCTGAAGCCAGGGGTGTGTTTTACGAAGGAAGTGAGCGTTATTAAGCGGATCAAACGGACGGCGTCAGCACTGCTGCCCCGCGTTCACCTCGTCTTTTCGCTCCTGAAACGCTGGCTGACGGGAACCCAACAGGGCCCAGCCTCAACCCGAGTCAAGCGGATACCCATCTTGCCGGAAACACGGTCACGTCAGTCTTCGGGGCCGACGGCGGGAGTTATTCACGCGCGGCGGGATACAGCAACAACCGGGCATCCGGCGGCGCAACGGCAAGCGGACCCTCCGACGATAGGCTGCCGCCTCGTAAAATAGTCTGTTATGCCACAAGTAACGGAAAAGCTCGAATTTCAGACTGAAGTCAATCAGCTCCTCCAATTGATTATTCATTCGTTGTATTCCCATCGGGAGATTTTTCTCCGGGAACTCGTGTCCAACGCCTCGGACGCGCTCGACAAGTTCAAGTACCTGAACCTGGCGGAGGAGCCTTACAAGTCGCTGGCCTTCGTCCCGCGGATCGACCTGGAGCTCGAAGAAGACAAGGGCACCCTGACCGTCAGCGATAGCGGGATCGGCATGAATCACGACGAACTGGTGGGTCATCTGGGCACCATCGCGCGCTCGGGCACCAAGAATTTTCTGGCCAGCCTCTCAGGCGATTCCAAGCGCGATTCCAACCTCATCGGCCAGTTCGGGGTCGGATTTTACAGCGCATTCATGGTGGCGGACAAAGTGGAGGTCGTTTCGCGCAAGGCCGCCGAGGACACCGCGTGGAAGTGGACCAGCGATGGCAAATCCGGCTTTGAAATCGAACCAGCCGAGCGCGCCACCGCCGGCACTACCGTGCGGCTGTTCTTCAACGAAGAGGGCAAGGAATACGCGAACAGCTACAAGCTGCGAGAAATCGTCAAGAAATACTCCAATCACATCGCGTTCCCGATTTTCCTCACTGCCGACAAAGAGGAATGGAACGCCGAAGAGAAACGATCTATAAGCAAGCGCACGACGGAGCAGATCAATTCCGCCAGCGCGATGTGGCAACGCCCGAAGGCCGAACTTTCCGACGAAGACTACAAGGAGCTGTACAAGACGATTTCCGGCGACTGGGAAGACCCCCTTTTCTGGTTCCACACGAAAGCCGAAGGGACGCTCGAGTACACCACGCTCTTTTACGTTCCCTCCCGAGCTCCCATGGACATGTATCACGCGGACTACCAACCCGGCGTGAAACTGTTCGTGAAGCGCGTTTTTATCACGGACGACGCCAAGGAGCTGATGCCGGGATACTTGCGCTTTCTGCGCGGCATCATCGACAGCGAGGATCTGCCGCTTAACGTCAGCCGCGAGATTCTGCAGCAGAACAAGATCCTGAACAGTATCCGCACGGCCAGCGTGAAGAAAGTGCTTTCGGAACTGAAGACGATCGCCACCGACAAGCCGGAAGAGTATCTGAAGTTCATCGAACAGTTCAACCGCCCTCTGAAGGAGGGTCTCCACGGCGACTTCGCGAACCGGGAAACGCTGCTGGATCTTATCCGCGTAAAATCGACCAAGGCGGAAGGATGGACCAGTCTGTCGCAGGTGAAATCCGGCATGCAGGAAGGCCAAAAGGCCATTTACTACATCACAGGCGGAGCGGCCGGGGTGCTTCGAACTTCGCCGCTGCTGGAGATCTACAGGAAGAAAGGCATCGAGGTGATCGTTCTCGACGACGACATCGACGAAATCGTTTTCTCCGGTATCTACAAGTACCAGGACATCGATCTCAAGGCGGTAAATAAGACCTCGGCGAGCGACGATCTGAAGGACGAGTCCGCGCCCGACAAGACCGAGGAACTAAAGCCATTGATCGAAAAGATCAAGATCGCGCTGGGGAGCGCCGTGAAGGACGTAAGGGCGTCGGTCCGGCTCGCCGATAGTCCGTCGTGCATCGTTCTCGATGAAGACGAGCCTTCGATCAAGATGCAGCAGATGATGCGCGCCATGGGGCAGAAGCAGTTCCCCGACATAAAGCCGACCCTGGAGATCAACCCCGATCACGAGATCGTGAAAAAGCTCGAAGGGGTCACCGACGATGCGGTGATTCAGGACACGTCATGGCTGTTGCTGGAACAAGCGATGCTGATCGAAGGGCTGACGCTGGAGGATCCGGGCAGATTCGTGCAGCGGCTCAATCGAGTGCTGAGCCGGGCAGTCTGATCGGCGCTTGACGCGTCGCGTCTTGACGCAGCCGGCGGTCGTTTTTGGACGCGGCGTAGCCGGTGCCGAACTCAAAACCGATGAGGCCCGCGGTTGATGAGATCGTGGTTATTAAACCAGAACGCTGCTTGCGCATAACCGGCAGCACGACGCGAGTTACGTTCATCGGGCCGACAAGGCTGGTCGACAACCGCCGCGCTATCTGCTCGGGCGTCAGCTCTTCAAAAAACCCTGCATAAAGTTCGCCGCATGGTTGACCAGCACATCCAGGCGGCCAAATTTCTCAACCGCCGCGTTAATTAACCGCCGTTTCAGCGTCGGCTGACTTGGTAATGTCCAGTTCCAGTTTCACGACCAGCAGTTCGGCGGATTTTCCGGGTGCCTCGCCCACCTTGGCAGTATTGCGACCGGTAGCGACGACTTTATTCCCCGCAGCCAAGGCGCCCTTCGCGACGTCCACGCCCATGCCGCGCCCGGCCCGGTGATGAAACAGACTTTGCCCTTGCTTCTGTCTCCTTGACTAATGATCGCCTGACTGACTGGCGTCGTTGATGAGCGATTTACCCTTCACAATGTCCCGGTGCCTGACATCGACAAGTTCGTGGCATTCAGGTGTGCCAATCAAGCGACTGCGTCTTATTCTGTCGCTCCTTTCGGAAGAATCCTGGCTTCACCCTGACAGCCGACAACGGCGAAGAAGAGTCGCTTGCCTGATCCCACCAATACCGGCGTCACCCTGCACACTCTGCAAAGCGCCGCTGTGGCCGTGGGTCGACACCTTCGCCCTGAGCTCACCCGCCCCCCGAGATTTTTACCGACCGACGGCACGCGATCGCCGGCGGGCCGTCAAACACCGTCTCTACCTACGCGACGCCCATGCCAGCCCATCCGGGCCGCGGCCGGTCTTGACCTCGCCAGTAACCGCCATTGTCTTCAGATCGATAACCGCGACTGAATCGTGATCGTTGAGCGTCGTGTAGGCGTGCGTTCCATCGGGCGACATCAGCAGGCCCTCGGAACTGGTATTCATTTTGATCGTCTTATAAGGCTTGCGCGCGGCAGTATCGACGATCAGCAGATCGGTGCCGCCGAGATCCGACACGAATGCGTACTTGCCGTCTCTCGTAATCTTGAGGCGATTAGCGGACTGCGTGGAGGGGATGGTCTGGACGACCTTTTTCGCAGCCACGTCGATGATGGAGATCGTGGCATCGTTGGCGTTCGCCACCCAAAGTTCCTTGCCATCGGGCGTCAGGTCGAAGCCTTCCGAACCATGACCGACTGCGACGTTGGTGACGCTCCAGTCGGGTCCACCACGCCCAGGTCCGCCGCCCGGAGGAGGACCGCCGGGAGGGCCACCTCTTCCGCCACGTCCGCTCGCGCCACCCGGACCGCGTCCGCCGGGTCCACCGGGTCCGCCTCGGCCACCGGGACCACCCGGCCCGCCTGGACCAGGCCCCTGCCCCGGCGCAACCTGGGTGATGATGCTGATGGTCCCGGAACTGACGTTTGAAGTGAAAACGGTCTTAAGATCCTTCGCCGCAATGACCATATGAGTTCGATCCTGGCCGGTGCCGATCACCCAGTCGATCTTCTGCGTCGCAGGATCATAATGGCCCACGACCTTGGCGCCTTCTGCCGTGAAGAAGAGCTTGCCGCCGGCGAAGTCGAGACCGTGCGGCTGTCGAAGCGCGCCCAGATCGATGGCGGGGAGCGCCTTCTGTGCGACGAGGTCGACGACCGAGATCGTGTTGCCACCGTAGTTCGAGATATAAGCGATCTTGCCATCGTCCGACACGGCGACTTCGTGCGGATTATCGCCAACCGGTACGCGGGCGACGATGGTGAGGCTCGCGGGATCGACAATGACCAAAGTATTCTGCTCTTTTTCGAGCACGAGAATGGCGTTGGCCGGAGTGGCGGCGGCGTACAGCGCGGTGTTTCCGGCGCACAACAGGGCGAGGCAAATCAGCGACAGGTTCACAAGCGAGCGTGGGTTGATGAACTTCATGCCTGCATTCTACAGGAACGGCGAAGATGCGGAAGTAAATGAAAGTAAGGTGGGAACTCCGAAGTTCCGGCCGCTGTTACCCGCGCCGGCGCCACTGTACCGGAAACAGCCTTGCTGCATAATCGGATTTGGCAACGGCTTCCAAACTCCGGACCATGGACGAACTGGCGGCGATGCGCCCCGAATGGCGCAGGCAAGGTAAGACGGTCGTCTGGACGAATGGCATTTTCGATTTGATCCACGCGGGCCACATTCGCAGTCTGCGCGATGCGAAGGCGCTGGGAGACCTGCTTGTCGTCGGGATCAACAGCGACGACAGCACGCGGAAGAACAANNGCGGAACCTTCGGCCGCGCTCGCGCGGCTACAGCCGGACATCCATTGCAAAGGCGAAGAATACGCGAACGGTAACCGGCCCGTGCCGGAACGCGTCGTCGTGGAGGGCTACGGCGGCCGTATCGCATTTCTTCCTTTGTATCCGGGCAGATCGACAACGGGGTTGGTGGAGCGATTGCTGGCCGCGTCGCTTGCTGAAACAACGGGAGCGGAAACATCATGATGACCAAAATGCTGATGCATGCACCTGCGGTGCGCGTTCTCGTGACGGGCGATTGCATGCTGGACGCATATGTTTCCGGCGCCGCGTCGCGAATTTCACCGGAAGCGCCGGTGCCCGTAGTCGACGTGACCGAAAGAAGATACACAGTGGGCGGCGCGGCCAACGTCGCCGCGAATGCGCGCGCTATGGGAGCTATTGTGACGCTGGCGGGCGTGACGGGCGCGGATGCTGCGGGCTCGCTGCTGCGGGCTGAGCTTGAAAAACGAGAAATCGGTCTGGAAGCGCTGATCGAAGACGGCACTCGCGCAACGACGCTGAAGACCAGGGTCACGGCGGGCGGGCAGCAGATCGTGCGCTTCGACGACGAAACGCGTTCGCCGCTTTCCGCCCGGATGGCCGCGGAGCTGCTCCGCAAGTGCGAGCGCGTGGTGGATGAGGCCAGCGTGATCGTCATCTCCGACTACGCCAAAGGCGTCGCGCCGGAGGCGTTTTGCCGCTGGATTATCGATCGGGCGACGAAGATCGGTGTGCCGGTGGTCGTCGACCCCAAGTCGACCGACCTCGCGCGCTACCGCGGTGCGAAGATCGTAACGCCGAATCTGAAAGAAGCGGCCGCGGCGGCGGGGGAATCCATTCACACCAGCGAAGATCTTGTGAGAGCCGTGCCGGCGCTTCTCGAAAAGATCGCGCCGTCTGCTCTGCTTGTGACTCGCGGCGGCGACGGGATGACGCTTTTCGAACCAGGCAAGAAGGGCGCGCACCTGGCGGCGATCGTGAATGAAGTCGCCGACGTGACCGGCGCGGGCGATACCGTCGTCGCGGCGCTGGCGGTCGCCATAGGCGCGGGATTCGAATTGCGCGAAGCGGCGATACTCGCCAATATCGCGGCGAGCGTGGCGGTGCGGCACCACGGGACGTGGGCCGTCAGCCGCGAGGAACTGATCGAAGCGGCGAAAGCGCGGGTTTAAGCGTGAAACGGGCGTTGTTTCTGGATCGTGACGGAACCGTGATCGAAGATCGCGGGTACATGCACGATCCCGCCCTGGTGCAATTGCTTCCGGGCGCGGCGGACGTGTTGCGCGAGGTCTCGGCCAACGGCTGGGCTCTGGTGATCGTGAGCAACCAGTCGGGCGTGGGGCGCGGCCTCATCACGCCGGCGGAAATGGATGCCGTGCAAGCGCGGTTTCTGGAAACGCTGCGCGGAACCGGCGTGGAAATTACCGCATCGTACTTCTGCGTGCACAGGCCGGACGAGAACTGCCATTGCCGGAAGCCGTCGGTTTTCCACCTGGAGCGGGCGGCGCGGGAATTCGGCATCGACCTGCGAAGTTCGTGGATGATTGGCGACCGGCGGTCGGATATTCTCTGCGGAAAGAATGCGGGATGCCGGACGATCTGGTTATCGAATCCGTTGTTCCCGGTTGTGGAGGGGCTGGCGGATTTTGTCGCGCAGGATTGGCCGCAGGCCCGGCGGATTCTGGCTGAACACGCGGGGCTTTGAATAGCTTGTGGGGCAGGCGGTTTCGCCTGCCGCCTTACTTTCCCGGCGGCTTAACTTCGATTCCGGCCATGCGCTCAATGAACGTCACGATCGCGGAATGATCCAGCCCGCCTTTGCCTTCGTTCATCAGCGAAATCAGCATCTGCTGCACCAGGCTCGTAAGCGGCAGCGACACTTTCATCGATTCGCCGGCGAGCAGGGCGTTGCGCAGATCCTTCTCATGCAGTTCGATTCTGAAGCCCGGTTTGAAATTGCGCGCGATAACCATCGGAGCCTTCGCGTTGAGAACGGTGCTCCCGGCGAGTCCGCCCTTCACGGCATTGAAAACGATTTCCGGGTCCAGTCCCGCGCGCGTGGCAAGCACCAGCGCTTCCCCCATCGCCGCGATGTTGCAGGCGACCATGATCTGGTTGGCGAGCTTGGTAACGTTGCCCGCGCCGACCGGGCCGGTGAGGGTGACGCTCGATCCCATCTTCTGGAGAATCGGCACTACTTTGTCGAACGTAGGCTGATCGCCGCCGGCCATGATCGTCAGAGTGCCGTCAATGGCCTTGGGTTCGCCCCCGCTGACCGGAGCGTCGATGAAGCCGACGCCTTTCGCGGCGCATGCTTCGGAGATCTTCTGCGACACGAGAGGACTGATCGAACTCATATCGACGACGATGGAGCCCGGGCGCGCGCCCTCGAGAATGCCGCCCGCGCCAAGGACCGCCCCGTCAACGTCCGGCCCGTCGGGTAGCATCGTGACGATCACGTCCGATTGCGCAGCGGTGGCGAGCGACGATCCGCCGGCAACCGCGCCCGCAGCCGCGACGTCGGCAACCGCTGCAGGTGCGATGTCGTGAACTACCACCGCGTATCCGCCTTTGAGTAAGTTGCGGACCATGGGCTTGCCCATGATGCCGAGTCCGATAAATCCGATTTTCATTTACTTCGCGCTCCTGAGTTTTTCGATTTGTTCCTTGCCCATGGTAGCGAGCTTCGCCGTGGCGTTGGCAAGAACGCCCGCGTCGCTGCCCATGGCGACAAAAGTGAACCCGGCGGCGAGATAGCGGCAGGCTTCCTCGGGATCGCCGGTCAACATGCCCGCGCCTTTTCCGGCGGCGCGAATGCGCGCACAGGCATCGGCTATGGCAGTCTGCACTTCGGGATGCCTGGGGTTGGCCAGATGGCCGAGGTCGGCGGCAAGATCGCTGGGTCCGATAAAAATCCCGTCGACGCCTTCGACCGCGGCGATGGCTTCGATTTGCCCGCAGGCGCTGCGCGTTTCGATCTGCACGATCACGCAGGTGCTTTCATGAGCGACATGATGATAACCGGCGACACGGCCGTACTTGTTGGCCCGTGGACCGACGGACACGCCGCGAATGCCGCGCGGAGGGTAGCGAGTGGCCGCGACCGCGGCGCGGGCTTCTTCGGCATTCTGCACAAACGGAATCAGCAGCGAACGCGCGCCGATATCGAGGACGCGTTTGATGACGACGGCGTCGTTCCATGGCACGCGGACGACGGGCTCGGTCGCGCTGGTCGCCATGGCCTGTAGTTGCGACAGAAGGCCGGGGACTTCGTTGGGGGCGTGCTCGGTATCGAGCACGATCCAGTCGAAGCCGGAGCCGGCGATGATCTCCGTGGCGATATTACTGCAGAGGGAACTCCACAAGCCGATCTGCTGTTGGCCCGCGTTGATGGCGGTTTTGAAGGTATTGGGTGGAAGGGACGACATGGTTAGTTTTCGGTGGGGCGTTCGACGTGATCGATGACGAGGACTTCAACCGGCATTCGCCGTGGTTCCAGCTTGAGGCCGAGTTGTTCCTGGACAGCGGTGAAGATGGAGGGACGCGTAGTGTCGGCGCCTTCCTCAGGCGACCATTCCAGCACAAAGTCCACGGCATCGGAAAGACCGGTCTTGTCGATAACGGGCCGGCCAGCCTGTTCCGACAACGCCATCGCGACGTTGTCCATGTTTCCGTTGACCTCCCGCATGACTCCGGGGCCTGCGCTCATAAGGCCGCCGCTGCCCCGCGGTTGCCCGTTGTCCTTCGCGCTTTGCATCTCTAGCCCGTTCTTGCCGACAACCATCGCGTAGACATCCATCTCTCTCGTTTCGCGATGATACCGGAGGTGGAATCGGTCGGCAAGAAGATTCTGGGCCATCAGCCGGAGTTGTTCGTTGCTGGTGGCTTCGCCGGCCTTCGCCTGAATCGTGTAGAAGGTGTCGAAGCCTCCGTGGGTCCACGCCGGCGCATTGACAACCTGAAAGCGATGGACGCCATACAGGAGCTGGATCATAAACGTAATTTGACAACCCTGCGCAAGAAACCTACCGCCCGGCAGGAACTGAGCGCAACGGCCGCGATCGTCAGGGTCGCTCACGCGCACCGATGCCACTTCGAACGACGGAAGCGTTTGCGCGCGAAGAACGCCCGCGGTGAGGACGCAGATAGCGGCGGCCAGAGCTTTCACGTCATTCAGCGTACCAGGCAGGGGCGCTTGTTGTCGAACTGCCAGCCGGGAACCAGAAACCGCATAGCCGCGCGCCCTATGTGATAGCGATCTTGAAGGCGTTGGGCCATAGAAGGCAGGTCAGTTGGGCGAAGGCTTCTCCCATGGGATCTTTTCGCGGCTCCAGTTTGAGACCCAACTGTTCCTGAACTGCGGTGAAGATGGAAGGGTGCGTGGTGTCGTCGCTGCCGTCGGGTGCCCATTGGAGACTGAAATCGATGGGATCGGCGAATCCCGTTTGGTCCGTCACCGGCCGGTCCAACCGTTGCGAAAGCGTGTAAATGAGGTTTTTCACCGGGACGTTCGTGCCGCGAATCCAACCGGGCGCGACCGACTCGATTCCGCCGCTGCCGCCAGGCTTGCCGTTGTCTTTCGCGGCCTGAAGCCTGGGTCCGTTCCTGGCGACGACGAGAGCGTACACGGATACGGGCCGCATTGCCCGATGCACTTTGAGCTGGAACCGATCCGCGAGGAGCCGCTGTGCCATCAGTTTGAGCTGATCGTCGCTCACCGGGCCGGCGGCCTTGGCCTCAATGTCGTACAGAAAATTCCAGTCGGACACCCACTTTGGGGCATCCACTATCTCAAAGTCGCGGAGAGCGTAGGCTGTCTCAATAATCCACAACATCTGGCAGCGGGCGACTTCGAATCTCCCGCCAGGCATGAACCGGGCCCAACGGCCGTTGTCTCCCGTCGTGTTTTGCCGGATCGATGCGACTTCAAACGTCGGCGGAGCCTGGGCGAGCAGGGCGTTGGCCGCGATCACCGAAAATCCCGCCGCAAGAATGGCTCGGGTCATGATGGGGTCACTTGCTTATCAAGACGCTCTTTCGGCTGAAAACGTGCACCTTCGCGAAACGTCTTTCAGCGTACCAGGCAGGGGCGCTTGTTGTCGAACCTCCAGCCGGGAATCAGGAACTGCATCGCCGCAGCGTCGTCGCGCGCGCCGGTCCCGATATTCGCGTAAAGCGTGTTGGCCTCTTCGACGCGCTCCATGTCGATTTCAACGCCCAGGCCCGCCTTATCCGGAACTGCGACCTCGCCGTTCTCAATGCGGAGCGGCTCTTTCGTGATCCGCTGACCGTCCTGCCAGATCCAGTGTGTGTCGATGGCCGCGATCTTCCCCGGCGCGGCAGCCGCGACGTGCGTGAACATCGCCAGCGACACGTCGAAATGATTGTTCGAGTGCGAGCCCCATGTCAATCCCCATTCGCGGCAGATCTGCGCGACGCGGACCGAACCCTGCATCGTCCAGAAATGCGGGTCGGCGAGCGGGATGTCCACGGCTTGCAGCTGGATCGCGTGGGTCAGTTGACGCCAGTCGGTTGCGATCATGTTCGTCGCAGTGGGCACCCCGGCGGCTCGCCTGAATTCGGCCATGATTTCGCGGCCGGAGTAGCCATCTTCCGCGCCGCAAGGATCTTCGGCGTAGGCCAGAACCTTCTGGTTTTGGCAAAGCGCGATTGCTTCGCGCAGACTCCAGGCGCCGTTGGGATCGACCGAGACGCGCGCCTGCGGGAAACGCGCGGCAAGCGCCGCACACGCTTCCATTTCTTCCTCGCCCGGAAGAACGCCGCCTTTCAGCTTGAAGTGGCGGAAGCCGTAACGGGCGTGCGCGGCTTCGGCCAGACGAACGATGGCGTCTGGGGAGAGCGCGGCTTCGTTGCGCAGGCGCAGCCAATCGTCCTTAGCGGTAGTATCGGCGGGGTAAGGAAGGTTAGTCTTGTTCCGGTCGCCAATATAGAAGAGATACCCGAGCACTTCGACCGCTCTGCGCTGCTGGCCTTCGCCGAGCAGAGCGGCCACCGGGACTCCCAGAAACTGCCCGAGCAGATCGAGCAGCGCCGCTTCCACCGCCGTCACCGCGTGGATGGTGATGCGATTATCGAACGTTTGCAGGCCGCGCCCGCCCGCGTCGCGATCGGCGAATTGCGCGCGGATCGCATTCAGAACCGCGTTGTAATCGCCAATACTCTGGCCGATAACAAGAGGCCGCGCGTCTTCGAGTGTCAGCCGAATACGCTCGCCGCCGGGAACCTCGCCGACACCAGTATGGCCGGCGCTATCCGTCAGGATGACCAGATTGCGAATGAAGTACGGCCCATGCGCTCCGCTCAGATTCAGCAGCATGCTGTCGCGGCCCGCGACGGGAATCACGCGCATCGATGTGATGGCTGGAGATTGCGATGTCATGTTTTGCGGAGTTGCACGCGCTTGATTTCTCCGACGACAACCATATACGCGATAATGGTGACCGCTGCGTGGGCCGCCACGAAATCCAGCGCCCACCTGTAAGACTTCGTCGTTTCCACGATGTAGCCAAATACCAGCGGCGTGACGATGGTCGTCATATTACCGAACATATTGAAAAGCCCGCCGCTCAGTCCTGCGACCTGTTTCGGCGACGTATCGGCGACTACGGCCCAGCCCAGCGCGCCGATGCCCTTGCCGAAAAACGCCAGCGACATTATCAGCACAACAATCCATTCGGCGGCAACGTAGTTGCAAAGCACCATCGACATCGAGAGAAACATCCCCGCGACGATCGGTGTCTTTCTCGCGGCGGAAAGCGAACTGCCCTTTTTAATCATCCCGTCGGAGAACAGCCCGCCCAGAATGCCGCCGCCGAATCCGCACAGAGCGGGGAGCGATGCGCTGAATCCCGCTTTCAGGATCGACATGTGCCGCTCCTGAACCAGGTAGACGGGAAACCATGTGGCGAAGAAAACCGTGATCGTCGTAATGCAGTATTGGCCGAGGTAGACGCCGAGCAGCATTCGGTTCCCGAGCAATTGTGTGATCGCCGCCCATTGCGATGGTCTGGCTGCTCCCCCGCTGGCGGCGGACGGAGGCTGGTCCATATGGACGAGCGCTCCGCCCTTCTCGATGTAGTCGAGTTCCGCCGGGCTGACGCGCGGATGATCGGCCGGGCTGTAAACCGTTTTCATCCAGATCGCGGCCATGGCTATGCCGATGCCGCCGGTGACGAAAAAGACCCACTTCCAGCCGAATTCGTGGGTAATCCAGCCCGACAGAGGCGCGAACAGGAACGTAGCGAAGTATTGGCTCGAATTGAAGATGGCGGCCGCGGTGCCGCGCTCGGCGGCCGGGAACCACGCAGCGACGACACGGCTGTTGGCGGGAAAGGCGGGCGCTTCGGCCAGTCCCAGCAAGAGGCGCAGACCGAATAAAAAAACAAGTGCCGCCGTGGCGTGGAAAATGCCCGCGTATCCCTGGAGGAAGGTGAAGACGGACCACGTGAGCACGCTGAGAGCGTAGACGTTCTTCGAGCCAAAACGATCGAGCAGCCAGCCGCCCGGGATCTGCGCGATGACATAGGTCCAGCCGAAGGCCGAGAATAACTGGCCGAGTTGAATGGCGTTGAAGCCCAGTTCCTTCGACGCCGCCGAACCTGCGATCGAAAGTGTCGCGCGGCTGGCGTAATTCAGCGTCGAAACGATGAAGATCATCGCGAGGACGGTATAGCGGACGCGGGTGGTTTTTTGATCGGCGGAGGTCGGGGACACGGATTTCATATTGTATGGCATGAGGGCGCCGGGCGCCTCGCAATGCGCTATGGTAATGAAATCGGGCGATCAGGCTGGCCGGAGTCTTTGACTGTGCAGTCGCTGTAAGTATGAATGCCAACGAACGCCGCCGCCGCATATTGGAAGAAGCGTGGATTGGCGACGCCGTACTCTGCCTCTACTGTCGCAGCCGAATCCTCGGGAACGACGGCGCTCTGGACGGCGACAAATTCACCCGCATGACCTCGAACCAGTTCCTGGCGGCGTTCGGCGACCCGTCGGAGGTGGAAGCCGAGATCGGCCGCGTTTATACGAACGAGGGCCTGCAGGCCGCCTTTGCATGGGTCGAAGCGAAGCTAATGCCGAAGTTCGACAAGCGCGAAGCCAAACGCAAACCCGCGTGCCCGAAGGCCACCCGGTAACGCTCCGGCATCGCGGCCAGGTTCAGACCGAACGGCCGACCAGCCCGAAGTGCGGCGCGGCTGCGAGCATATGCCGGTCGTTGGTCCAGACTTCGGTGAAACCCTCATCGGCGGCTGTTACGAGATGGAGCGCGTCGAAAGTACGCAGAAAGCACGAAGCAGGCAACGCACGGGTCGTCGCTTCGACGCGGCGCAATAGCCTTTCGGTCACAGGCACCGCGACAATCACGCCGTTGTTTACGTCTTCCAGGAACAGATCCCGCCGTACCCTGGCGTCGGTTGCCGTCGTCGGTCCTTCGCGAACCTTGCGGTGAGCCAGACAGGCCATCTCGGCGATGCAGATCGCGGAGGAATACAAGCCGTCGGCCTGCTGCGCCAAATCGCGAACCAGCTTCCCGGCTGGTTCGTTCCAGTAACACTTCCCCAGGTAGGCCGTGTCGAAATACAGCTTCAAGTCCGGTCCTGCTCGAGGATCAGACCGCTATCCATGGTTTCCGGCCCGCTCATAATCAGGGCCTCGCGATTGGGCATTCGGGGCGCGGGCTTGTCCGTGATGGGGCGAATCTCTGCCACCGGAACCCCGCGCTTTTCGATAATAAACGACTCGCCAGCCGCGACCGCGCGAACGATATCGCTGGTCTTAAGATGCAATTCGCGAACGGTAGAAGACCTCATGTGTCACATTGTAACACATTTCCGGTGTTCAGTTGTCTGTGGGCGCTTTTTCGATGTGATCGATCACGAGCATGTCGACGACATCCTTCTGGGGTTCCATTCGCAAACCAAGCTGCTCCACCGCCAGGAACATTGGATTCATGGCAGGCGTAGAAGCCACCGCGGGGGCAGCGCCACCACCTCCACCAGCGCCTTGTGGTGCGGACCCTTGCATTCCGTCCATCGAGATGTCGATCGACGCTTCATAAGAGCCTTTCAGTCCGGTCTTGTCGACCACGACCCGGTCCTCGCCCTGCATCAGCAGTTGGGCGAAATGCGATGTCGTCAGATTGGAAACCTCGATATGGACGCCGCTCGGTCCCGGCGTGACTTTCAGCGTCCCCATCCCCGGCATGAAAGCGAGCTGACCTTTGTTTGGGTCTTTGGACTGGCGAATCGTCATCTTCCCGAAAGGCGTGTTCTGCGTCTGATCGCCTTCCATGGGTTCGGGCGAGATTTCCTCGGCGGTTGCGGGCTTGATCTTTTTCGGATTCAGGCCACCCTTGCTCACAACAAGCGCGTAAATGGGCGTCTCCTTTTTCTCGCGGCGCGCCACCAGCTTAAAGCGCTCAGCGAGCAAAGCCTGAAGCATCTGCGGCACCTGTTCTTCGGTTCCGCCCGCGGGCAGTTTGGCGAGAATGTCGAAGTGTTCGGTCTTGAGGAAGTCGGGGCCGACGATCTGCGACGGAGAGACGTCGTAGGCCCGCGCGAGGATATCGGACAGCGACTGGAAGCCCATATCCATGCGGTTATTGTCAATGGTTACGCCGACATGCGGCCTCTGCCCCGATTGCATTGCCGCCATCAATTGTTCCTGGGAAGCGGGCTTGATGACGGCCACCTCGAAGGCCGGCGTCTGCGCCAGCGCATTTGAGGCTGCGAGAAAAGCGAGTGTTGCGAATGCCGTTTTCATGTCAGTTGTCCGTGGGAGTCTTTTCGATGTGATCGATGACGAGCATTTCGACCAAATCCTTCTGCGGCTCGATTTTCAGGCCAAGCTGGTCCACGACGAGGAACATCGGGTTGGGTGGCTGAATCGAAGCCGCCGCGACGGCACCGCCGGCATTTGCGCCGGGTGCCGGCATCGGCGAGGTGTCCCTCGAAGCATCGATCGCAACTTCGTATGAGCCTTTCAGTCCGGTCTTATCGACCACGACCCGGTCCGAACCCTGCATGAGCATCCGGGCAAAACGGGCGGTTGTCAGGTTGGACATCTCGGCGTGCTCGCCGCTTGGCCCCGCGCTCATCTTGGTGGTGCCAATTCCCGGTATGAAAACGACTGCGCCGTTGTTTGCAGTTTGGCGAACAATGGCCTTTCCAAAAGGCGTGCTCTCCGTCCGGTCGCCTGGCTGTGGCTCGGGTGCCATTTCCTCCGCGGTCGCGGGTTTCATTCTTTTGGGGTTCAGGCCGCCCTTGCTGACCACAAGCGCATAAATGGGCTGCTCCTTTTGCTCGCGACGCACCGCTACCTTGAAGCGGTCAGCGAGCAGTGCCCGAAGCATCTGCGGCACTTGCTCTTCGGTGGCCCCCGCAGGCAGCTTGGCGAGAATGTCGAAGTGTTCGGTCTTGACGAAATCTGGGCCGACGATCTGGGCAGGCGAGACATCGTAGGCCCTGACGAGGATATCGGACAGCGACTGGAAGCCCATATCCATGCGGTTTTTGTCGATAGTTACGCCAACATGCGGGCGCTGTCCCGCCTGGACTGCGGCCAGCACCTGCTCCTGCGCGGCCGGCTTTACGACGGCCACCTCGAATGCGGGCGTCTGCGTCAGCGCAGCAGACCCTGCGATGACCGCGAGTGCCAGTGCGTTTTTCACGAAATGATCGCCTTCACCGGGTCCGCTTGCTCGACTCCGGTCAGGCGAACATTCAGGCCCTGATAGTTGTACGAGAATCTTTCGTGATCGATGCCGAACTGGTGCAGCAGCGTGGCCTGGAAATCGCGGACGTGAACGGGATCCTTGACGATGTTGTAACTGAAGTCGTCCGTTTCGCCGTGGACTACGCCGCCTTTGATGCCGCCGCCGGCCATCCAGAGGCTGTAGCACCGCGGATGGTGGTCGCGTCCGTAGTCCGTTGCCGTTAGTTTGCCCTGGCAGTAAATGGTGCGGCCGAATTCCCCGGCGAAGATCACCAGCGTGTCGTCCAGCATGTTGCGCTGTTTCAAATCCTGCACCAGCGCCCATGCGGCCTGATCGACCTCTTTGCACTGTGCCGGTAAGACTTCAGGAAGGTTGCCGTGGACGTCCCAGCCACGATGATAAATCTGCACGAAACGCACGCCGCGCTCGGCCAGCCGTCGCGCCATCACGCAGGTGTTGGCGAACGATCCCGGCTTCTCTTTCGCGTCGGAGCCGTACATCTGCCAGGTGCTCTCCGGTTCCTTCGAGAGATCGGTCAACTCGGGGACCGAGGCTTGCATACGGAACGCCATCTCGTACTGCGCGATGCGGGTTTTGGTTTCGGGATCGGCAAGCTTCTCGTAGTTGAGCTGGTTCATCTGCGCGAGGCCGTCGAGCATGGAGCGGCGCACTTCAGTGGGAACGCCATCGGGATTGCTGATGAACAAAACCGGATCGCCCGAACTGCGCAGACCGACGCCGGCGTATTTCCCGGAGAGGAATCCCGAACTCCACAGGCGCGCGGAGATGGCCTGCACGTTGGCCTTCGGGTGATAGTGCTTGGCCTGCAGGACGACGAACGTCGGCAGATTTTCGTTCATGCTGCCGAGTCCGTAACTGAGCCACGAGCCGATGCACGGGCGACCGGCGATCATGAAGCCGGTCTGCACGAACGTCATCGCGGGTTCGTGGTTGATGGCTTCGGTGTGCATGGAGCGGATGATGGCGATGTCGTCCGCCATTTTTGCTGTGTACGGAAGCAGTTCGGAGATCCATGCGCCGGATTTGCCGTACTGAGCGAAGCTGAAGATCGAGGGGGCGATGGGGAAGCGGGTCTGGCCGCTGGTCATCGTGGTGAGGCGCTGCCCGTTGCGGATGGATTCGGGCAGATCCTTATCGAACATGTCCTTCATCTTCGGTTTGTAGTCGAAGGTTTCGATCTGCGGGGGCGCGCCGACGAGGTGCATGTAGATGCAGCGCTTCGCTTTCGGCGCGAAGTGAGGAAGGCCCGGAAGAGCGGCGGCCTGCGCGGTGTTGCCGAACGTCGATTCGCCGATCAAAGAACCCAGCGCCAGTGCGCCGATGCCCTGGGCTCCTCGGGCGAAGAATCGCCGGCGGGTTTCCTGCGCGGCCATTTCTGTGGCGATGGCGTCGATCGGGTGTTTGCCGGGGGCGAAGGCGGCGCGGGAGTGGCGGTCGAGTTCGTGGGCGAGGCGGCTGTAGTGGCCTTCGTGGTCGGGGCGCAATTGGTTCAGGGCTGGGCGGTTCATTGGTGGGCCTCGGGTGTGGCGGGGGAGTAGAAAGGCGCAGGACTGTTTCGTACCGCTCCTTTACAGCCGCCGCTCAGAACCGCTGGCGCTGATTCCGAAGTGGTTACCGAGCCGCGTGCGTGAGCGAGCGGTAACGAAATGCCATTTTGCGATTGTGGGAAGTGCGTCATTTGTTCAGCACCTCGTCCAGATTCAGGAATTCGCTGGTCAGCATGGTGAGCGCCGCGTAGTCGGATGGCTTCAATGCCGGGTCCGGCTTGTGCTCGCCCTGATTCAGGAATTTGCGGGCATCGTCCTCGTGAGCGGCGTAGTAGGTCTGGTAGTTCCCGAACGATTTCTTTGCGATTACGCGTTCGGCCGGAGTGAGCGTTCGGGCGAGCAACCGCAGCGCGATGTAGTCGAGTCGGGCGTCGAACTCGAGCGTCGAATTCATGCTGCGGCCCGCGAGTTCCCGCGCCGCTTCGAGGAACTGCACGTCGTTCATCGTGACGAGCGCCTGAAGCGGCGTGTCGGTACGCTCGCGGCGGACAGTGCAGCCTTCGCGCGTCGGGGCGTTGAAGATCTCCATACTGGCCGGCGGCGCGGCGCGCTTCCAGAACGTGTAGACAGAGCGGCGGTAGAGAGCGTCGCCGGTATCGCGCTTATAAAAGCGCGTGTTCGAGCCATCCATCGCGACGGCTTCCCAGACGTTATCCGGCTGGTAGGGCCGAACGCTGGGTCCGCCGATCTGCGGCGAGAGAAGACCGGTTGCGGCGAGCGCGTAGTCGCGAACGGTTTCGCCGTCCAGGCGGAAGCGCGCGCCACGGCTGAGCAGGCGGTTTTCCGGGTCCTTATCGAGCTTCGCGGGTGTAGTGATCGCGGCCTGGCGATATGTCGCCGACATCAGCAGTTGTTTATAGAAGCGCTTGATATCCCAGCCGTGGTCGCGGAAATCGACGGCCAGCCAGTCGAGAAGTTCGGGGTGCGAGGGCGGTTCGCCCTGGCTGCCGAAATCCTCGGCGGTTTTCACTATGCCGGTGCCGAAGATCTCCGACCACATGCGATTGACTGCGACGCGCGCGGTGGTTGGATTGTCGTTGGTGAACAGCCATTGCGCGAGGCCGAGGCGGTTGCGCGGCATAGCCGACGTCATGGGCGGGAGAATCGCAGGCGTGTTGGCGTCGACCTGGTCGCGCCGCTGATCGTATGCGCCACGGTAGAGAATCCATGCGGTGGGTTTTGCATCGGTGCGTTCTTCCATGACGAGTGTGACCGAGCCACGGCGGTTGATTGGAGCCAATTTTGCGTTGAGATCGTTCTGTTCCCTGGCGAGCGCCTGGTATGGCTCGTAGTGTTTCGTCAGGAAGTACGTCCGGAGCGCGGATCGTGAAGCATCCGTGACCGGAGCGTCGCTGGCCAGCGCGATTTGAATCGCCGGCCAGTCGGTAAGCAGGCGAACTTCGCTTTCGGTGACCGCGCGATTGAAGACGCGGAAATCGGAAATCGCGCCATCGGGGAATGCGCGGCCAAGCGTGAGAGTCGCGTCGGTTCCGAGATCGCCAGCAAAATCGGGGTCGTTGAGACCGCGGCTGAGGATGGGGACCGCACGGCCGTTGAGATACAGGCCGAGTCCGGATTCATGACGCGAGCCGTCATAGGTGAAGACGGCGCTGTTCCACGTTTCGTGCTGCAGCGCCTGATTGTGCGCGGCGCGGATTTCGATGGAGCGGCCGCCATCGCCGGTGAGCTTCAGGCCGACCATGCGCGAGGTGATGTCGATCACCCAGCCTCGGCCTTTGTCCCGGGAATTGTTCTGCGCCGCGATGGTGTAGCTTTGCTCGGCCTTCGGATAAAAGAACGACAGGCTGATGCTGAAGGGTTTTTCGGCGTCGAGCCTGGGCGCTTCCTTAGAGGTGTCCTTCAGTTCCGGTATGGGTTCGCCATCGGCTGGTTTCGGCGTGGACACGATCTGGACACCATCGGGCTTCGCGGGTGCGGGTGCAGCCGTTACCGGCGGGCCGACGGCGGCCGGCGTTGTCGGTTTCGGGGCGGGCTTGATGAAGTGCAGGGCCTGCCTGCCGGGAATGTCGGAATCGATCAGGTTGACGTTGGTGCCGACTTTCGCGTAATCCGCGACATCGGCGTAGAAGATTTCCGCTTTGTCCTCCAGCGGCGAATTCACCACGATCTTCGTGCGCGATGCGAGCCAGCGATTGAACGCATCCGCCGACGATTGCGCCATCTCCGCCATCCGCGCGCGAATGGCGGAGAGCTGCGACTCGATCTTGTCCCACGCGTCGCGATCATCCTGCTTCGGCACGAAGACGACGGGCTCGGGATCGGGAATGTTATCGTCCATCACGCGCTGCGTGGTGTTGCGGAAGAACGCG
>PLEX01000111.1 GCA_003136575.1 Bryobacterales bacterium
GCTGGCAAAGATCGATCATCTTCTTCTTCAGTTCGGCGACCGAAGTGGTTTCGTGCGCCTTGATGATGAGGTTGGTCGGAGCCGCGGTGCCACCCAGCAACGCCCGACCGTTCGATTCGTTATAGCCGCGAACCGGGGTACGGGTCCGAAGGAAATCCTTCAGGACGCCTTTTTCCACCAGCGATATCGGTGCCGAGGGAACGCCTTCGTCGTCCACTTCGGTGTGTCCGAACATGGGAAGCGTGGGGTCGTCGGTTACGTCGAACATCTCCGGCATGATGCGGACGCCGCGACGCCCTTCGAGTTCCGTCGGATTTCCCGCGCCCGCTCCGGTCGGCTTGCGATTGATATGCAGATTTCGTCCGAGGATCTCCGCCATCAACTGCGCGGAAGCAACGCCTTCAAACAGGATCGGACCCGAGTAATTCTCGCCCATCGGCGCGGCAGCCAGTTTGGTGACGTTTTCGGCAACCGACTTCGCGGCCTTCGTCAACTCGGCTTCGCTGAACATCTTCGAGATGTCGTTGGTGTAGAACAACGCCGCATCGCGCAGGATCATGCCGTCCGGCGCCTGGGCCGAGGCGCGAATCTGGAACTGGCCTTCGCTCTGCGGAATCCGAATTACGGAGCCTTCGGAACTGACAAACCGGTGAACCGCGTCGATGGCGGTGTAGTCGGCGACGGACGCCCGCAGATTCGGATAGTCGTTGAAGATGGCTGAGATGCGCCGCGCGCGATCGTTCCAGGTCTTATCGTCGAACTTAATCGCCGGGCCGTTTTCCAGCAGGGTCGTGGGTTTGGCTGGCGCGAAATCGGGAAGCTGTTCGCTTACGGTCACGCTGCGCAGNNTAATCGCCGACGCGCAGTTGCATCGCGGGATAGCGGAACGGTTCGGAGGTAACGCCCAGCAACCCGCCCATGACCGCCGTTGCGGCCCATTCGTGGCCAGTGTCGATCGAATAGCTGGCGAAATACGGCTTCTCCAGTTTTTGCAGAGACAGCGACATGGTTCGCTTCATCTCCGTCTGCATGGCGTCGAAAACAGGGTCGGACTGCGGTGACGCCGTTTGAGCGGAAGCCAATTGAACGACGAACAGCGCCGCGCCGCCGAACAGAACGCAGGGTCTCAGATTCAACGGCTACCCCCGTTAGCGGCGGGCGCCGAGGCGGACGCCAACGGCGAAGGCAGAAGAGGCAGCAGATCCTGCCCCTGTTGTTTCTTTTCCACTTCGATTTCGGAAATCAAGATGGCGGGCGAAACAGCCGAGACCGGCACGCTGCCGGATTCCGCGCCGCAGAAGCCGTTGAATACTTCGAGCTTGTCTGAAGTGGCCAGAATCTTGGCGAAACTCGCCAGTGGCGTTCCCACAATGTCAGCGCCGCGGATCAGTTCATCCGGCCGGCCATCGGCGAACACCTTGTATACGATCACGGGCACGACCGAGAATGCCTGGAGTCCGCCGCGCTGAGTGGTCGTGAACCCGTTCGTGATGTTGTCGAAGAAAATGCCGTAGGGCTTATTTTGCCGCTTGATCTCATCGACCAGCATCTGCTTCAACTGCGCATCCGACACGGCCTTCGTGCTGCTGACGATCAGATTGCTTTGCCGGGACACTACTTCGCGGCCTGGCTGACGCCGGCCGTGTCCGTTCGAATGATCGAAGCCGTCAATGGGAGAGCGCGACATCAGAAAGTTCTTCAAAACACCGTGGTCGACCGACACGATCGGCCTCGCCTTTATGCCTTCGTCGTCGTATTCGTAGTACCCGTTCAGATCGACGCCGGCGATGCTTTTCAACGTGGGATCGAACGTGACGGTCAAGAAGTCCGGCAGGATCTTCTCGCCGACCTTTTGCGTGAAAGTCTGGCCTTCAGACTCGTCTTTCTGCCTGTGTCCCTCAATGCGGTGGCCGAAAATCTCATGGAAGAAAACGCCCGCCGCGCGCCCGGAAAGAATTGCAGGGCCGACGAACGGTTCGGCAACCGGAGCCTTCAGCAAATCTTCGACGTGCGTCGCGACCTTCTTAATCGCCGCGTGAACTTTGTCCGCCGACGGGAGGCCATTCGTGTCGAAGGCTTCAAAGGAATCGAAGTCGGAGACATCCATCCCGTCCTTCGCCTTGGCGCTGGCCGAGATCATGATGCGGGCGAAACCGCGCCCCTGCTGGATCTTCGTTCCTTCCGTGCTGGCGAAATAGCGGTTATCCTGCTGAATCGACACGGTTACGTTCGACGAAAGAAGATCGGGGTAATCGCGGAAATCGCGAGACCAGTCCCGCGCCGATTGCGCCCACTTCTCTTCGCCCCACACCGGCTGATTGAGCGACTCGGTGTGAACGTAGCTCTCTTCTTTGGAAAAATCGGCCGATTGGTCGCGGTCCGCGGCCTTGACCTGCTGGCCGGTCTTGATGCGCACCAGACGATCGGCGGCGGCCCGGTAAACGCGGTCGGTTTCCAGCCACATGCGCTGCTTCAGAGCGCCTGGAACGTCTTCTATGGTGACCGGCGCGGCGGAAGTGAACTGCACCTGCTCGCCGCGGGCGCGGCGGTAGTTGTCCATGGCAGGGTCGCCAACGCGCACGGTCACGTCGAGGTAGCGATTGTGGCTGTCGGACGTGGAAGAAAGCACGCCCAGAGTCGCGCCGACCACGTGAGTGTTCAGGTCAGTGATCTCGTACGCCATGAAATATGGTGGCGTGTCGGCTTTCTTGAGAGCGTCGAAGTTGCGCTGCAACTCCTGGCTCATGGTGTCGAGAACGAGGGTGTCCCCGGCGCCGAAAGCGACGGCGGAAATGGCCAATAGGGCGGGAAATATTGCTAGCTTCACAATGACTTGACGATAACACGGAGTAAAGGTGCCGATGTTTAACGCGGGACGGTGCGGGGCAGGCAATCGTTCCGAGCGTGGTTGCTCACCCGTGCCGTCGCTCGCATGGCCCGGGCCAGGGATACCCGTTGGGAGCGGATTCGAGACACGTATTGTGCCGGAGCCGGACGTGAACCGTTCTTCATGGGTAACTCGCGCAAGTAACGCCGAAGGCTCTTGCGCTTTCAGGCATTTTCGTGGCGAAATCACGCCGCTTTCTTCGTCAGCGTCGGAAATTCGAGCAGGTTGTGCTCCTTTCGCCAGTCGATGTCGCCTTTTCTTGCCTTGAAATTCCGGTGGAACAGGCCCATGGCCGCTTTCAGTTCCGCGAGCGAAAAAACAAATCCGTCCTGTTGCGGATTGTAGTCCTCGCCTTCGGCTTCCGCCAGCTGGTAGAGCATGCGGGCTTGCTCCAGATCCTGCGCGCGCTTTGCTTTTCGTTCCTCCTGCATCTCTTTCAGTTCCTTTTTGTAGCGCTCATACGCTCTCTGCGTGCGTTGCATGTAAAGAGACAGCAGGGCCAGCTCTTTGGCCGTGTTTCGCACCGTGACGGTGCGACCGACGGCGGCCGCGATTCTGGGATCGTCGGACTCGTCTATCAGCTGTTCGCCATCGCCTTCGATGGCAACGATGGCGGTGAGATTCTGGCAATGAGCGCGGATCTGGCCGAGACGCCAGGCTTCGTCGGCGACGGAATTGGCGAGGAACTTTTCGTGCGCGCCGACCGGGGCGAGATCGAGCATCATTTCCTGGCAGAAGACGAGGTATTCCCCGAGTTCGTCCCGGTCCATGATGAGGGTCTGGCCAGTGAAGCCGTGTTTGACGGCGTTCATTTTGACCTTGTCTTTGGCGGCCTGCGTCTGAGGGCCGCGTTTGGCGGACTGTTTGATGTGTTTGATGTCGTTGGCAAGGGCGCAGAGTTCGTCGACGAGTTTCGAGGCGGAGAGGGTGTCACTGGTTGGATCGGAGCCGGGGTTCGCCGGCCGGTGGATGGTTGTTGCCTGGTCGATGGTTGCCTGGTCAGTGATCGGCGCGATGCCCGCGTCGGCCATTGTATTCATTTCTACGCTCATTTCAATGCTCCTATTTCGATGAATTTCGCGGGTGGATTTGAGATCGACCCTCGGTTCAGAAGTAGCACGGTTGGCGAGCCGTGGATTGCCAAGTCATTGATAAATAACAGCAAAATCGATGTGACTGAAGAGGGTTACTTCGGCTGGCGGGGCACGATTCGCAAATGGCGAGACACGTTTCGGCCCGATAGCCGCACGGCCAGGGAGTTGCGCGATCACCGGGCGGAACGACGATGGCGGGCGGCGTTTCGGGGTCTGCCGGGCCGAAGCGAGGCGGCGCGGCTTAAGGAGAAAAATTGCTCAGCCGCGAAGCGATGCGGGGAAACACAGACGGGGGCTTACGGTCACTAGCTCTATGGTGCTGTGACAGTCAGGTTGGCGGACACACCCGGATAACCACCCACTGTGATTACGACAGGTTGCACGCCCGCGGCCACCGTAGTTGGCACCACGAAGTTCACCTGTATGAGACCCACAACATCCGGAGTCGCACCGGCAAACTGGACCGGCGCCGGAACTCCTCCCACAGTAACGCTCAACGGCAACAGCGGGACTGGCAGGCTGGAGGCTGGCACGCCCGCGCTTGCCGGAACACCGCTGGAAAGTGGCTGGCTCAGTTCGCCGGCTCCTGTGACGTACATGGTCGCGTAAGCGCCCTGTTGCGCGCTGGCGTTCGGATAGATGCTGCCATTCGAGGTAAGGATACCCGGCGAGGCTGGTGAAATCTGGAACTGGAAACCGCCAATCTGGCCGTTGTTATCGATTCCCAGAACTGCCGGTCCCGAACCCACCTCATAGGGCAACTGGATATTGAGCTGCGAAGGCGATACATAGAAAAGCGGCGCGGGCCATCCGTTCACTGTGGCTGAGACACCGGAAAGCGAGACTCCCAGCGGTAAGCCGGTGGCAGACTGAGTTGCGTTCGCCAGCTCTGTACCGTATACTGCCATGATCATGCCGGGGCTGGTTGGCGAGCCGAAGGAGAGCGCATTGCCAACCGCCGAGATTGCGGTTCCGGCCGGCACCGGGGCGTTCACCCACATGACAGGTACGCTGATCCATTGCGGAACGGAGTTCGGCGACTGAAGGACGATTGTTGCGCGATAGACGCCGGGTTCAAATCCGGTGGCGTCCACCCCCAGGCTGACAGTAGCGGGCCCGATCCCGGCGTATTGGGAAAGGCTCAGCCATGCAGTGGTATGGTTGGCGGGAAAGATGGAGGCAGCCCACGGCTGGGTCGTGTCACTCAGGTTGACGGACAACGTTGTCGGACCCTGATAGAGGAGCAGCGGAGGAGGAACCAGCGCAAGTGACGCCGGCGATGCTGAAAGCTCAACCGCTTCGCTGGCTGGGTCGGCAAAACTGACGCTGACCTCCTGGAAGATCTCATGGCCGAAATCGTCCGCCATGATTACCTGCAGAACGTCAGCCGAAGGAGTGACGGCCGGGGTCCAGCAGATAGTACCCTGGAGAGATCCCCAGGAAGCGAGGCGGGTGGTGCCGAAGACGGAGGGGATGGTATTGCTGACATCGACCGATCCCATCAAAAGGCCGATAACGCGGAGTTCGTGACCGGAGATCTCGTCCAGCGTTACTTGCTGCGAGTACTGGCAGTTGGTTGCCGCGCCTGTATTCTGCTGAATACTGAGCGGCGTAGCCCACAGGTCGAAATTGCCCTCGTTTAGAATGACAGGCCCGCGGAAGGCCACTTGAACCTGACGCGACCAGTTCGCGCCGCTCGGGTCTGTGCCGGTGAAACCGAACGCCTTTATCGCGGGAACCGGCACACTATCCAGAGCGATGGTGGCTTTGAGAGTTCCGCCAGCCGGGATGTCGGGCGATGGGAAGGTCAGGCTGAGCGGTTGTGCCACGCCATCGATTGTGAAGCCCGTGAGAACCGCGGGAATTCCGGCTAGTTCCTGTAGCGTGATCGCAGCTTGCCACGTCGGCTGCTGGGTGCCGGTTTGAACGGCGAAGATCGGGCCAGGGACCGAGGCCGTTACCGCAGTTACGCCAGCCTTGCCAGGCAAGGTGACATCAATTCCGACGGTAGCGCCTCCGGGGCTGAATGCCGCATCGCCGGAGTATTGCGCGCCGATGGTGCTAACTCCGGTTCCGAGCAGCCATACAGGGACATCTACGGACGCCATTTGGCGACCACTCGTGGTACTGAGCAATGCTGAGCCAAGAACCTGCTCGGCGGAGACGAAAGCGACTGTTCCGGTAGGTGTCGCGGAACCCTGCGCCGCCACGGTCGCGGTCAGTGTCACCGTGTCGTTGACAGTGACATTAGTGGCGCTGGAAGTGAGGGTTACGGTGACCGGATTGAGAGCCTGATCCCATGACGTGACGAGGATATTGGCATCGATAGAGCCGAGACCGGTAGCCTGGTCATAGCCCGGTCCGGCGTAAAAGCCGAACGAACCGGCCACGCAACCGGGGCTGCCTTGTTCGCAAGGCACGGCGTTATTGCCCGCGACGATGTCGTGAAAAGCCGCCGGGACGGTCTGCGCCATTCGATACAACTGGGGATTGATGTTGCCCAGACCGGCCGACTTCTGGATCCCCTGTTTCACAACGTACTGATTTAAAATGGCGAGAACTCCGGACATGGATGGCGCGGCAGCGGATGTCCCGCCGACGGCATAGAAGTTATTGCCCTGGTAGGTGATCATGTAACCATCGTGTGCTGAAGAGCTGATTGCGAGGTCCGGGACGTCGCGGGCGCCGTCGGCGGGGACACCGGGGCCAGCCTGCCAGCCGGGTTTCGCTATGAAAACGCTGGCTCCGCCTCCGCCGGCGCCAAGACCGCCGGTGAGAGAATTTTCGTTCCAGGCGACTTCCGGAATGTAGCCGATCGCGGAACCTCCGGTTGCGGTATTCGAAGTCTTCCACCAGGTTCCGCTGACGTCGTTGAACATGCTTCCTCCGATTGCGGTGACCTCGGGCAGATTACCGGGAAACTGTACAGATGGGCCCTGGGTTGCCAAGGGGAGAACGCCCTGCGGGTCGCATCCGGCGGCGCCGGAGTCGCCGGCCGCGGCGACGATCGTAACGCCCTGCGCGTTGGCTTGTTGGGCGACACTGCGCAGGATTGGCGGACTATCGCTTTCGCAGACCCCGTAACTGACGCTGATGACCGGTGCAACGTTTTCGGAAACCGCGTAAATGAGGGCGTTGAACGCGCTTGTGGCGTAGACGTAACTGATGTTGGCTTTGGGCGCCAGCGCGCCGGTCCATTCGATATCGAGATTCGCCTCGGTTTCCGCGTTCGTGAAGCCGGGGTTAGTGCCAAACAGAATCAGTCTGGGGGAGCTTGCCGGCAAGCCGAAATCGAGGCGGAAGTATGTGATATCGGTGACCTGGATCTCCGACTGACCCACGACCGCTATATTCTGGCCGGTACCGTCATAGCCCGCCGCTGTCAGTGGACCGACGTCATAGATGGTGGCCCAATCGGACGGGGCCAGGTAGTGGGATGTGCCGGAGGTGAGATCGGGCTGGCCGGTGACCACTATCCTGGGCTGGGGGATGAAATCGTTGAGACCGGTGAAACCGCCGACCAGATCTGCGATGGCGGAAGGAAGTGAGGGATCGGCGGAATTGGCGAAATGCATTTCGCCGTTGACGTTGTACCGGTGGAGGGAGGTGCGGAAGGCTCTCGAAATCTGCTCCGCCGACCCGCTGAAGGCTACCCAGTTGCGTCCGCGCGAGGGCTCGTTTACGGTCAGGCCCTGCGATGTCAGCCAGGCGATGATTTTCGACTGGTCGCTGATGCTCAGTCCGAAGCGGTCGGCGAACTGCTCGGGCGAGAGCCAATGATGAAAGCTCGCGGATGAAGGATTCTGCTGGTCCCGCAGAAACTGGTCCAGGTCGGACTGCTGGGCGGCGGAAGGCTTGATCAACATCATGATGTGATCGAGAGGCATGGCGGGGTCCGCTTCGCCCTGATCGAACTGCGGGTTGGCCAGCCGATGAGTGTTGCCGGTGACGACACGCATATCTCTACTGCTCGGAGCTTCGGAGATGCGGTTCGGAGCGGCGGCGAAAGCAGACGAAAATACACACACAGCCACGGATGCGGCACGCAAAAACCGCGTGAAGGACATCCCCTTTTTGACAAGTGGGCTAATTTGAATCGCCGCCATCAATTTCCGCAGCTCACGTCTCAATGAACAATATCGGCGGAAACCGCAAATTCTATTAGGCGCGTCGGTTTCCTCGGAGGATGGACTCAAGGCGCGCATAATCTTGTATGGACNNGCGGAAAACCAACGCAAGCGACGTGATCCGCGGCTGTAGCGGCACGACGACCGGCGCTTCCGCCGTGTCGGCACAGACCCGTTCCACCGGCGTAGTCTCCGGCGGAACTTCGGCGGCCGCTCCCCCTTCGCCGCTTCAGTTTGGCCCGGCGGCGTCGACAACCGCCTTCCCCAACGGAGGACGGGTGCCGCTCAGCGCGTTTACGCAGCTTCAAACGACTTCAGTTCCCATCACGATCACCACCAGTGCCAGTTTCCCGTCATCACGCTCTCGTTCAACCTGGCTCCAAACGCTTCGCTTGGCGACGCCATTGATGCGGTAAATAAATCAGGGACGAACTGGCTATGCCGCAGAACGTTCAGGGCGCCCTTCAGGGTACGGCGGCCGCCTTCCAAGACTCTCTGTGCAACAAGCATGTCCTGGTTCTTACCGCGCCGGTTACCGTGTATCTTGTGCTGGGCGTACTCTACGAGAGTTAAATCCATCCGACCACAATTCTTTCGACGCCGCCCTCGGCGGGTGTCGGGGTGCTGCTCGCGCTCTACATCACCGGGAACGATTTCAGCGTAATTGCGCTGATCGGCATCGTACTGCTCAGCCCGGCGTCTCGGTACGTAAAGCCTAGTCCCTTCGCCAGTCCCGCCCGAAAGATCGAAGGGGAGCGAAGGAGGTGGTTTCCGGTGTCCGCGCCTCGGTGGCAGCTGCCTCGCCGGTCGATACGCCAACGGCGCTAAGAGCATCCTTCATCGAGTAATGAGTCGTCGGGAACGGGCGGAGGAGGCACCGTCCACATGGCCCGAGCGTCCTTATTGGGCATGCGGGAGGCGTTAACTGCGTTCATTTCCCTGAGATATTCCCGGCGTCTTGCACCGGAAGGAGCGGGTTTAACTATGTCGGTCGCGTTTGCAGCACACTACTATTTCCACGAGACCGGAACACTGGGCGTAAATTCTGCGTGTCACATTTGTCACGTCTTGATTCCTGAGAGCGCTTCGGGTATTAGCATAATCCCCGCAGCCCGGTATGCCAGGATCAGCGCGCCCGCCGCCGGGCTCCGATGCGGCGGCCCGATATTTGCACCGCCAGCCAGTGCCACCAGAGTGCGAAAACGGTCCAGAAGAATTCGGCTCTGAAATACCCCGCCGATCCAGGCAACATACGGCGCAGACGGTCCGGTGGCCAAGTCGTCGCTCCAGAGGCGCCGCCGTACCGACCCTGCCAACACCGCCAGTTGTTGCGCGGCGTTTCGCAGAATGTCGCCCGCTACCGGGTCGCCCTCTTCGGCCATGCGATCGACCACGACCGCCAACTCGGCTACTCGGGAGCGTGGCCAGTCGGGAGTATAGAGAAGATGCAGTGCATCGTTGGCATTGGGCTTGCCCGTAATTTCCATGATCGCCGGCGTGAGCGCCGTGCGCGGCCCCCAACCTTCGTACTCGCGCAGCACGGCGCGAAGGGCCTGCCGAGCGATGTCGAAGGCGCTTCCCTCGTCGCCATAGATGTAGCCCCAGCCTCCGGCGCGCGCAGTTTCGCCGCGCTCGTTTTCTCCGTAAGCGATCGACCCAGTACCCGCAATGACGACGATACCGGGTTTGCCACCGGTCGCACCAGCCCAGGCAACCCTCGCGTCATTCGCGACAACCATTCGTTCTGCATCAATCAGTTCGGCGAGCAGGGCGGATTTGTCGTCAGGCCCGCCGCTCATTCCGAGACAGGCGGCACGAAATTTCAGCCTTGTTCCGTCGCCAAGCCCGGCGCGGACGGCCGCCTGTGACAGGCACTCACCCATCACCCGCAGAAACTTCGCCCGCCCTTCCGAAGCGCTCACGTGATTGCACGGTCCTGCGCTCGCCCATCCTGCGATGCGCCCGCGCGAATCGCCGATTACCGCAATCGTGCTCGATTGCCCGCCATCCACGCCAAGGAAGTACTCGCTCATTGAATTTGAAACAGCCAGGCGTCGCCCCGGTCGGCGAGTTTTTTCAGTCCCCAACGGCCTGGATCTCCATGGATATCGGCCGACAGCGAGTGGTCGCCGGCGACCAGCAAGTAGTCGATTCCCCGAATTTTCACTGTCGCCGTAGCCATGCGCCTGAGGTCGGGAAACGGCGAATCCTCCAGCTTTTCGAGGCGTGCGCCAACACGTTCGATAATGACATCCACGTTTGGTTGATCATGGGAAAAATGCAACTCGATGCGATCGAGAGTAACGGGCGCGCCGAAGTCTACGTCGACGGTCATTCCTGGATGAGCCGGCTCCCACGAGCGCCAGCGCGTAACGGGATTGCTGTCGAAAGCCAGACCGATATCCCACGGGAAAGCGGAGGCGTTGAACTTCCACTGAGGCCCCGGACGCACTTCCCGATCTCCGAGAAAGAATTTCATTTCTCCGATGCTCCAGGCATCGTGCTGCGTGCCGGCGCGCTGCGTCAGACGGACCTGCGTCATCGTCTGTTTGGCAAACGTGTAGCGGAAATTCCACGTAGGCTGATAGCCCTCGTTCACTGGCGTGGTCAGAATGTCCTGAATCAACTCGCCTTCCGCGGAGTAGTAGTTCACCAGTACATCCGTGCTCGAATACGCTTCGGCAACGGGCGAAGTACTCCAGACGCGCTTACCCGCGGGCACGAATTGATCCAGCATTCGCGCTGTAACCCAGCCGCCGGAGTGTTCCAGAAGGTAAGCGTCCTGCGGGATGATTGCGAGCGCCGCCTTCCAGGGCATGTGCGCGATCTGCCAGTTTCCGGCCGGCGCGGCGTACTTGTAGATATTTCTGGGCCACGCCAGCAGCGCAGCCGATATCACCAGCGCCGCCTGAAGGCTGCGCGAAAACTCGAAAGCCAGCGCAATACCCATTGCAACGAACGGCAGTACCGGGATCAGGAATCGTGCGCCCAGATTCTGAGGATACGGAAGCAGGAAAAACAGACCAGTGACGAAAATCCGCCTGCCTTCCGGTTTCCGCAAACTCAAGATGGCAAGAGGCGCCAGCAAGAAGACCGGTCCGAGTTGTCCGCCAAGCTGGCCGGTCACGGTAACCATCCAGAAGAGCGGCTTGAAGCCGGGAAGATCGTACGAACGAAAATAGCGGCGGTACTCGTCTTCAAACGTCACATGCATATACGGATTAGGAAACATGCGGTTGAGAAACGGCGACACTGGATTGCCCAGCCAGACCCAGTTCTTGATGAGCCAGGGCGCAGCCATCAGTGCGGCCAACCCCATCACGGTTACCAATGCGACAAGGATGCGTTTCCTTGATTCCCTGCGCGTGATCATGCTCCAAAGGACTGCTGCAAGCGCATACAACCCCGCGACGAAGCCCGTGTACTTGATGGCAAAACAGAATCCGGCTACCAGGCCAAGGGGAACCAGAAGCGTTTGCTCTTTGCGATCGCGCCAGATTTCGACCAGATAGAAAGTCGCGAATGAAGCAGCCGCCAGGGCGACGTCGTTATAGGCGCTGACACCATCCACGCCAGCTACCGGCGATAGATAAAACATCATGCCGGCGCACGCTCCGGCAATCGGCCGCCCGATCCGCCTTCCATAGCTTGCCATTAACAGCGGGAGCGCGAACAGGAAACAACAATGCAGGGTCGCGGCCGCCGCATGCCGCCCGAAAGAGAATGCGAAAAGGAAAAGCATCTCCATACCCTGGGACAGGTTGGCGTACATGTTTGTGGTTAAGCGTTCGAAGCCGTGCTGGCGGAAGTACCGGTAGACGAGTCCGAGGTGGTAAGCCTGACCGTCCGGGCTGTTTTCAGGAGCAATGCTGTTGGAAAGATAAAACAATGCGTAGAAAATGAACGGGATTCCGCACACGCATTTCCAGACGAGCGGCAGGGTCGCGCGTGCATGGCCAGCCTGAGTCGTGGCGGTGCGCCGACTCATCGACTTCCAGCCCAGGTAAACCGCCCCGAGCCCCAGCACCAGAAACACCGGAATACGCGCGAGATTCGCGGCGCAAAGCAGGAATACAAGTAAACTCAATACCGCCGCGCCAGTGATGCCTGCAAGCAACGGCTGTTCCACTCTGCGCAGCGAGATTCGCAGCCGCGCGAACAGGACCGAGCCCATCGACCACGACACCGCGGCCGTAAACGCGGCGCCGAAAACGATCGAAAGAAAATGCCGCACGCGATCTTACCCTTGCCGGCTTTCAACCCGCAACGCCCGGCGAATGCTGAACCTGATACTGGGCGTCAGATCAAGGTTTTCCCAATCGTTCTCGTCGGCCCACATCACTTTGGGAGCCTCGGGAGTAGGTTCGAACTCGGCGGTCGAAGCCCGAAAACACCAGATCAGATCGTGATGAAGGTGGTAGGGCTCTCGCTGTTTCGGCGGAATGCCGTGCACGTCGATTCCGACGAGAAACGGAGCGTGACGCCGGTCGATCCGGACTTGAGTCTCTTCGATCGCCTCGCGTTCCGCCACCGCGGCAAGCGCCGAATCGCTCTTTTCAACGTGTCCGCCAGGCAGAAGCCAGCGGCGCAGTCTGGCATGGTGAATCACCAGGACGCGTTGCTCCTGAGGATGGAAAATGAGCGCCGTGCAGGTAATATGTCCGGGCCAGTATTGCCGGGCCGAAAATGGTTTCAAGCCGTGGCGCAGCAGAAGTTGAATCAGATCCTTGCTCTTGGCGGCAAGGCCGTCGTCGCCGGGCTCGAACGCCGAGATCAATCGTTTCGTTTCTTTCCGGGTTATCGCCATGCCAAATCCATCGTAATTGGGGTCGTCCGATGAGTGGACTGACGAATTCATTTTGCCGCCGGCTTACGGCATTCGATCATTGCCCGCAGATCCGTAACTCCCGCGGCAATCCGCGGCGACACGACATCGAACGTGATGACGTCGTCCAGCCAGTCATGGCTCGAACCGTCGGGATGCTGTGTCGCCACGGTCACCGTGTATTGCTGTGGAGTCAGCCAGCATTCGAAAGTGAAATCGATTTCCAGTTCTTCTCCGGCCTCGAATACGCCGGTGTTCGCCTGCTCGATTCGCGTATTCGTGCCGTAAATGTCCATTCCGATGCGGTTGCGAATGAGAATTCCGACCATCGGCTGGTCCCGCCTTTCGCGGAATACGGCTCGTATGCGGATCGTCACGCGCTCGCCGCTCGATATAACGCCGACCGGTCTTCCATTCGCGTCGAGGAGCGAAGCTTCCAGTACCTGGCTACTCCCGTCGCCATGCCGATAGCTGGCGGGAAGCCGTGCAGGCTCACCCTGCTGTTCAAATGCCTTTTGCCGTTCAAGCACGAGGCCGATGTACTTGTCGATCACGTGCTTCGGCGCGCCCTCGGCTTCAATCCGGCCGTTGAGCAGGAAAATGGCGCGGTTCGATAACTGCTTCACCAGCCCAAGGTCGTGGGAAACGAAGAGAATCGTTGTATTCTTTTCCCGCAGTTCCTCGAATTTGCGGATACAACGGTTGGCGAAAACGGCGTCACCAACGGAAAGCGCCTCGTCGACGATGAGAATGTCGGGGTTGACGTGGATCGCCGCGGCGAAGGCCAGACGGACGTACATGCCGCTCGAATACTCTTTAACCGGCCGGTGAATGAACTCGCCAATCTCGGCAAATGCCTCGATCGCAGGCAGATTCCGCTCCATTTCCGAGCGACCAATACCCATGATTTCGCCGTTGATAAAGACGTTCTCGCGCCCGCTGAATTCCGGGTTGAAGCCGGCGCCCAACTCAAGCAGGGCCGCGACTCTGCCCCGCGTGACCACGCGCCCCTGCGTTGGCTGGAGAATTCCGGCGACGATCTGCAACAGCGTGCTCTTTCCACAACCGTTCGGACCGACCAAGCTGACGACTTCACCCTTCTCCACGCTGAAGCTGATGTCGCGGAGCGCCCAGAAATCGGTATGCAGCCCATCCCCGTGCAGCGGATTAAGTTCGCGAATGCGATCCCACGGTGTTTTGTACAGGCGATACAGCTTCGAGACGTTCTGAACCAGCAGCAAACTATCAGTGTAGACGTGGAGCGGCTGTTACAGCCGGATAACGACGGTCAGATCGCTTCCTGGATTCGAGGTGCCGACCCCGGTCACGTCCAGAGTCAACAGGTCGCCCGAGACGAACGCGGGCAACCCAAACCCGTCGACCACGTAGGAAGTGATTGTGCCTGGGTCGAATTGAACGGTCGCATAGGGCTGGCCGTTCCGATTGATTTCAAGCGTCACCCCGGTGCCCGCCGATGGTCCGGCTAACACCGCGTAGATGTCCCGCACCGAGCGCGCCGAGTCTACGATGATGCCAGGCGCGGCGCCCGCCTGGACCGCCAGATAGCCCGTAATCTGGAACGAGTACTGTCCGCCGGCGAGCGTCCGCAAACCAAAGTCATTCGTGCTTGTGAACTGACTTATGTTGACTGCCCCGTCCCCCAGAGAGTTCGTCATGTAGAGCTCGACGCTGGCGATTCTCACGTCCGGCAGCTCGACGCTGTAATTCCAATCGCCGCTCGAAGGGCTACCGAAGAAATTCTTAATGAACGGAACGATGGAAATCTTCTCCGAGAGCGGATACACCGGCGCGGTCGCGGCGTGGGCTGCCGCAGCCGTATTGTGCATTCCGCGGGTAACGGCAGTATTGCCGTTCGCGTCCGTTGCACCCGCGAGGATGATTTCCTGATCGATCTGCACAAGAGCACCCGAGGCAAGCGGCGCGGCGAACTGAATTTTCGCATCGGCAACCGCCACGGCCGCATTCAGGGCCAAGGGAAGTCCGTTGATTTCGTCGAAATAATGGAAAGTATACGTTCCCGCGATTATTCCCGTCGTGTTCTGAAGGGCTGCGAATGCGATTCCCCCGAGATTGACTATGCCAGGCGATACCGTCAACGCAAAATTTGGCGCAGGCGGTACGGCCGAATCCGCGGCCAGACCGCCCGATTCTCCCAGCGTCCATCTGGTGAGCGGCGACAGTTCGTACGACGCCTCGACATCGGCTGCATTGGCAGCCCTCGCCGATACTTGCACCGTCTCGCCGATTCTTTCCGGAACGTCGATCGTCAGCGGACTGGAATTTCCACTGTTACCGGTTCGCCAGGAGTTCTCGGCTATTACGAAGAAGCTTGTCGCGTCCGGCTCGACTGTCCATGTTTGTCCGACCGTAACAACTGACGCCGTGTTCGCTGTAATCTGCTGCTCCTGCCCCGCCCCGGTGCCGCGAGTAATGCGGACGACTGCCGATTGATACTGGTTGACAGGCAGATTCAGCGCACCGTTCCCGACCGTGGTTTCCGTGTGAGTTGTGACCGCCGCTTCCGGTACAAGTTCCCATCGCCAGTTGAGATCCACATGGTCGAAGTTAGGGTCGGGCGGCAGTATCGTTTGCGGCGCCAGACCCGTATCGACGAATGACGGGGCCGCCGGTTGATTCGTCGCGATACGGAAGAACTGTTGTGGCGTCGAACCACGGTAAACGTTGAAGCCCGTGGCGCTTGCCGGAAGACCGATTCCCGACAGGCTGATGGAATTTGTGTTGCCGCCGGCTGCTGTGCTCGCCTGTACCACAAATGAAAGGGTGCTCTCGCCTCCGCCGCTATCGAGCGTGCTTAACGCGTAGAACCACGTCGCGCCGCCAGCCAGCGTTCCGCCAGTCGCACTCAAGGCCGCATTCAGACTGACCAACGGCGCGGGCAGAGAACCGATCTGGCCCGACGGCGCGGTGAACGCAACAGTCAGCTCAATATCCGCCGACCCGTCGCCAGCCATTATTTCCGCTTCCGTGATTCCCAGTTGCAGATTGCCGTTGGCGTCAAGAACCGTGCCGCCGACCGGCATCGGCAACCCAGATCCCTGGCTAATCTGGGAACCGTTTCCGCCGATGATGCTTGAAACGGTGTCGGAATACCAAAGATCGTTATGCAACTGGGCTGTGATGATGGCTGTGCGGAACGACGGACCCGGCGTGATCTTCTGAATCCGGAATGGCGTCCGCTGCAGGTTCTCTTTGGCGTACGTGACCGTGATCAGGTCGCCGGGCATCAACCCAAGCGCCTTGACGCTGGTCTCGAACTCCACGAAATAATTGCCCTCGATCCCGCGATTCAGGCCCAGTAACAGCATGCGTGCCGCCTGACTGAAATTGCTGATTCCCATGGCGTCCCACTGCGCGGAAATGATCTGGTTGCAGAGGTCGGAATCGTTCCCGTCGGTCAGCGAGTAGCTGTCCTGTTGATACTGATTGAATTCGTCCTGGAACTCAACCGCAAGCTGATTTGGCGTATCCTGAGCGCCCTTGGTAGTGACCTTGAAGTTCGCGCTTCCGTCGCTGTTTCTGGCGATCGACGAAGCGTCGAATTCATAGGCCGGCCATCCGCCGTTAAACATCTGAGTCGAATTACTGCTAGCCGGCAGCGTCGGCTGTTGCAGGGCAAACGTGTTCTCTATCCGGGCTTCCAGCAGTCCACTGGTATTCAGCACGAGGTATAGCCGCGAGGAATTCCGGAGCGAGCGGATGATTTCTCCGGCGCTGCGCTGGTATTTGAGGGCAAAATTGCACTGAAATCTCGGAATCTGGACTGCGCCCATAATGGGATCCGTATATGGGATAAATTCGTCGCAATACGCCGCCGCCGTAGCGAAACTTGCGCAGTTGATCTCATCGAGTCCGTAGGCCGCTCGCCGCAGAATGTCCAGCAGCACCCAGGCCGGGTTGGCCGAAAACTCCTGGCCGAGGGAATTTCCATTGGCATCGAACATCAGGAGCTGCATCCCCTGCATCAGAACCTGGACTGTGGGAATGCTGGACCCGTCGTTGATCGCGTTCGGCACGACGATGGACAGGTACGCCATGCTGCCGTACGGATCGCCGATCGGGCCGTTGCCGCCGTCGCCGAAGTTGGGATCCTGCGTACCGTTGCGTTGGCCGGCGCTCATCAGATTCCACCAGCCGGTCGAAGTCATGTTCTTCCCGCTGACGCCCTGGGGAATGACGATGTCGTCGACAAGCACCGTGATTACGTCTTCGATCTCGCCCATGCACAATAGCGCTTCCATTCGGGTAAGATTCCCGTCATTGCGTTCGAGGACAACGTCCGGAACGTGCCATTGCGTCCCGTAAACCAGCGGAACCGGATCATTATAAGCCGCCTGATTGTCCTGAACGTTCGATAACTGCTGGTTCTTCTGGCCCGTTCCCCGCACCAGAATCGTGGCGGGAACATACTCAAGCCCGCCGTATCGCCCTGTCGCATTGCCGTTCCAGTCCTTCGTAAACATGCCGCGCGACACGCAGTCGGAGCGTGTCAGGGCGCAGGAGGTGTACGGTGCACCGGCGTTGAGATTGCCGACTCCTCCGGGCTGGTCGGCCGAATAGCCGCAGCGGAAAAAGAATGAATACTTATTTTCCGGGCCGCCATCCACGCCCGCGGCCCGCTGCGCGGCGGTGGTCGGAAATCGCCAGGGACACAGGCGCTGAACGCTGACGTCGGGAAGCTGCGTTCTCTGCATCGACATCCGGTTCATCGCGCTCAACCTGAAAGTGGACTCGGTGATCAGGTCGGGCGGATTCATCAACCCGCGAAACACGACCACCGCGTCGGTCGTGGCCGCACCAGTCGTTGTGTTGACAAATAAAGAGCTGACGATCAGCAACGATCCCTTGAAACCAATCTGCTCTTCCAGTTGGGAGAAATACGAATCCGCGTTCGCCAGTTCAAAGGACAATTTGGGCGCGCCGCCGATCTGTGTATCCGAGGCAACCTGCGCGTCAAACAGGTTGTGCCTGACCACCCTTCCGGCATACTGGATTCCCGATACCTGAATCGTCTGGCTGCTCCAGTTCTGTTCCGATCCGTCCGTAATTGTGCATTGGAACAGGAATACCGGAGTGTCGGCAATTAACGCCTCTTTGGCTGTGAATGGACTTTGCATTGGAATTCCTCAATTTGCTGTTTCAGAGAAGATTCTCGAAACCAGAGTTATTTGGCATGACGATAGTCCGGGAGCCGTATTGGTCACCGACAGACTGCTGCCGGTGAACCGTGTTTCTTCAAGAATCCCGGCCGCTTCTCCCGTTGGCCGATAGAGCGATGGCCAAGGTTGCGCTTCCACCTGCAGGCCAAAAACATTCAAACTGGCACCAGCGGGGATGGCCAGTGAAAACGTCGATTGCGTCGCGCCGCTCGTCCCGGTGGCGCCAATCTGAATGCGCTTCCATTGAGGTCCGATGGGAAGATTCGTCCTGCCGGCATCCCTCAAAATTCCAATCGTTCCCGCCGATTGGCTCCAGATGTAAACGCTGAAACAGGCCGTGTAACTGCCCGGGATACCGATGGTCTGAGACAGCATCTGCTCGCCGGGTGTCGAATTTCGCAGAGTCCATGCGCGCTGCGTTCCCACCGGATCGTTGACACCGCCAGACAGGGTTAACAGGCCGGGTTGCCATCCGGGTTGCGTCAGGTTCTCGCTCCACCCCAACAGGTTCGCGAAAGGATCGACGAACCCAAACGGGATCGCCTCGCCATTCGATGCGGCGAACAAGCTTGTCAGATTAGCGACTTCGGTATCGGTAAGGTCCTGGTAGCTGAGACGCCACTCGATTTGGCCGCCATTCGGATCCGGCAACGATATGAGTTCGCCGCTCTCCATTAAGTTCGTGATCGCCCTCCATTGCCTTTTTCGCTGTAATGGAAACTGCGCTACCGCACCTGTGCCAACTTGTGGAAACCAGTTCATTTCACCTCCTCAATCACCAACACTGCCTTGCCGTCAAGTTCGTTCACCAGGGACGTGCTCATCTCCTGTCCCGAGATCACGCATGTTGGAGCGGTCTCGCCGGTTACCGGATTCGTGAAAGAGAATTTGCCGGTGCCAACCTGTTCGGCGAATGAAATCACAGCCGAAATCTCAGCCTCGTCCAGTAGACCCAGAGACAATTCCCATCTGCGCAGGCCTGCGCCGCTCAGCGTGTATGTTTGCTGGCTGCCGTCAAGGAACTGGACGGCTTGCGTGTCCAGGGTCACCGTGCGGGTCAGCGGGTATTGCGCCACCGAGCCCGTCTTCAGCAATATCGGGAAAGTTGCCATGAATTGGTCCCTAGAGATTCGCCACAACGTCGTTGATCGGATGAAGGTTCAGCATGGCTTCCCGGACGGCGCTGGCGATATCTCCGCTCCTGTCCATAAAGGACTGGCTATCCATCGCGCTGACGTTCACGGTTACCTGCGGCGTGGAACTCGCTGGGCTCGCAGTGTTCTGCGTGCCCGCGGAGCCACTTGTGGCATTGCCCGCGGAGGCCGCCACCGTTGGGGTCGCCGAACGCAGGGTGTCGCTCATCTGGACGCTGGGCGGCGCCGTATAGTACGGCAGCGGCGCCGCTGCCGGTTTCGAACTGCCCAGACCGAACAGGCTCGCGATCCCGGAAATAAGAGGAGAGAGCAGCCCCAGTCCGCCGCCAAGAATTCCGGTCGCGACGCTGCCGATTGTCCCGCCGACGGAGCCGGAGTGCGATGACGCGCTATTCTGCAATGCCTGCGAATTAGCCTGTATCAGTTCCGCCTGTTGCTTGAACTGCTCCTCCAGTTGAGAAATCTCCTGCGAGGCCTGTGACATGGAAGCCGCAGAGTCCGCTCCGCCGCTCCCCGCCACGCCAACTGCAATCGGCTGGGCCGTTGGAATTCCCCGATACCCTGGCGGCGAAATTGCCTGAAACTCTTCCTCGATATTTCGTTTACGGTGTGACATCTCTCTCCTCGCGCTCCATTTCTTCGCGCAAAATTAAAAACGCATCAATCTTGCGGGCCGGAGTTTCCATGCCGTCGACCATTCCCAGGCGGCGCCGAACGAAAAACTCCTCCAGCAAAGACAGGCTTTCCGCCGTCACCATCGACTTTGGACACTCGTCCGCCTGGGTTCGCTTGCGTACCCATACAAGGCGCGGTTCACTCCGCGCTTCCGCCGGCAGAAATCCACAACGGCGCTTCGCTTCCAGACCGTTTTTTCGGCACGCGTCGCAATCCCACCCGGCCCGGTTCGCAAACTGGAAGTGGAACGCGACGATTAGTTTTTTCTTTCTGCCTCGCTGAGGCCGCATTCGGCTTTAATCGCAACGAGCGCCTCATGCACCAACGCTTCCGGACCCCGCTCCAAAAGCATTTCCGGCGTTGCCGGCACGCCGTCGAGCGTGAGACCCCTGACTTCCTCAAGGCCCCACGCGAGATACAGAGTATCCATCTGCGCGGCCAGCAGACTGGACTCCATCCGATTCTTCTCGTCGCGGCCGGCCTCGAAATACTCGATCCGCACCGCGAGGTCCCGCACGCGCTTCATAAGTTCCAGCCGGCGGCCGAACGTCATTCGGGCGATTACCAGCTCAACCCCCGGGAACGATTCGGAAGCCAGGATCTTCCGGCTCTCCCATTGCGTCGCCCGGGCGCTTTCCCGAAGGGCGCAAGAGCCGCCGGACGCGGCGCCAAATATCGGTGGAACCACCCGTTCAGCCGGGTTCGGCGGCGTAACGTGCGCGTGTCCTTCAAAAGCCCCGGCGCTATCCAAACGCCACCACCACTTCGTCTTCCGCCGTACCCTGCGCCCTTGTGTTTTTGAACTGCCATTGCAGCCGGGTATCGGAGTCGTCGAATTCCGGCACGTCGGGGATCACGCTCTTCAGATACACCCCCATCAGTTGGCCGCCGGTCTGCCCGAGCTGAAACATTACGCCGACCGGCGATTGCTGTCGGGCGGCCTGATAAAGCGCCGCCGTTGGAACATCGTCCTGTGCGTAGAATTCCATCGTCATTGACACTTCACGTGTGCCGGGCGCGATCGCCAAGGGCAACATGGCGCCGTACTCGTTCTCCCGCATGCTCAGGTTATTTCTGATTTCGACCGATGCCTGCGTCACTGTAAACATCTGGTTGGGAATGACGCCCATCCAGACTTCCCCCAGATTTCCGGGCACCAAGGCATAGTCGACGACAGTGGGGGTCGGCTCCACCGGATACGCCGTCAGGCCACCTTGTCCGTTTTGAAATGACGCGCTGTCGATCAGGTCCTGCGCCATCCCCTGGAATTGCAACTGATGGAAGTCGCCATTCATCGACACCGTCATTCGGTCTACCGCGGCGCCGGACAGGATCCGTTGAACCGCATCCGAAGGATCCCAGTAATCGAAGAGACTGACGCTCGGCAACTGCGTCGCAAGTGTGTAGGTGGCCGTGGCGCTCAGCGGCACTCCGGCTACCGGAGCAACGGTGAACGGCGCATTCACAATTATCGTCTGCGCCGTCACAACCGCCGCGACGAACCTGATCTCACCGCCCGATACTACCGCCTGTCCCGGATTCAGACCATGCGCAGTAACAAAGTTGATTGTCGATTGGGTGCAGCCCACGTCGGGAGTCGCACCGGCCCAAAGGTTGCCCTGCCCCCCCATCGCCGCCTGCACGAGCGGTCCATGCGGCGGCAGATTGGTCGGATCGGCCCAATCCCTGACGTACGACGTTGCGTCGAACGTGGTGTGTCGGCGCATTCCAGCCGGCAGCCCCGCCCAGGTCCGCGATCCCGTTTTGTCCTTCCGTTGGCTCTTGTCCCGTTGATTCTGCACTTTCATGGAAACCGCGGGGATGCGATTCGTGGCTGCTATGGCGGCCACCTGTCCGTAAGCGTTTTCCTGCACGCAGTACCAGCGGTTTGCGTTCGATGAAATGTATGACATATTTATTCGCTGACCTCCAGCGCGAAGTTCACCTTCGCTCGCTGCACAAAATTCGTCCCGCCCTTGACCACGGGCTCGTAACTCACCTGATACCCACCGGTGTAGGACGCTCCGTCGCCCCAGTCGCCGCGTGAATCGTCAAGCAGCGCGCATACCGCATCCACGTACATCTCGGTGTTCTGTTCGATCATGTTCAACGTCGGTTGCGTCTGCCGCGCTTCGATGACGAGATGCACTCTTCCGGAGAACTGGCGGAATTTTTCCCGCTGGAGATTGTGGACTTTGTCGCAATACACCAGCAACGCGGGATACTGCGCCAGTCCCGAGCTCTCGGCGAGGTCGACGCTGACGTTCTGCGCCGCGATGGATTTGACCGGGACCCCTTTCAGGGTCGTATCGTTCGCTTCAATCGCGGCAATGCGCACATTGATACCGCTCGTTGTCGACGTCAGCAGCGACATGACCTGCGCCGTGAGTGTTCCGGTAATTCCGGCCATCGTGTCCTCTTTCTTTAATTCCGTTTCTGAATTCTTCCGCAGCCCCGGGACCGCGGAATCAGCCTCTCAACATGGTCCGCGGCAGAGGCTTCACGTAATCCGGCTTCTGCCCCGTACCAGCGATTTGATCGCTGTTTACCTCTCCCGGGATGTAGGTAAACGTCACGCCGGAAGGCAGTGGTACCTGGGATTGAAGCGTCATCATTGTCAGAGTGGTTCCCACATAGACGTTGAAACCGACCGCCTTCGCCGGCGCGACGCTCGCCATCACCGTCATCAGGTTGTCCGCCGGGACCGTAATGGATCCGGCATCCGACGCCGCGCCTTCCTGACCCTCCCGATTTACCCAGGTGAGGCACGCGTAGAACGTCCCGCCGGCCTGCTGCGAAGGCACTGAGACAGTTCCCAGTACCGGAATCGCGGCCTTCGGCATCGGGTCGGCTACCAACCCGATACCATTGGCGACAAACTGGTCTCGCGCATAGCGAGTCAGCTTCGCGTACTCGTCCCATTTGCCCTGGTAACGATCGATGAGCTGACTGAAATAGGCGTCGCGGTAGACCATCGTCAGCGTTTGCATCTTTACCCACCGGGCAAGTTCCCGCGTCACCACGACCTGTCCGATATTCGGAGGCTGCATCCACGGCGGGCCGATAACGGGTTGTGGCCTTATGAGCCAGTTCTCCACCTCCGATTGCACCTCGCCCATGGCCAGCCACAACTTGGTCGTAACGTTGATTCCGACCGTCTCAGCGGTTACGAGCAAGCCGGAATCCTCACCGATCAGATCTTCGATTGTGCATGCGGGTCCATCCACGAACAGTGCCATTTCCGGTCAGCTCCGATCCTTGGTCGACTTCTTCGCGTCGCTCGACGGCATTACGACGATCTGCACACGCCGCGCCGCCTCCTCGTTTTCGTACTTCTCGCGCGCAGCCTGCATCGCCTCGCGGAACTCCGTCGCTTCTTCGTCCGTAGCCACGCGTGCCCGCCCCTCGGCAATCAGCGTTGCCGCCACGCTCCGGGGAGCTTCCGTCCGCACTCCCGGCTTACCGCCTTCACTGGTTTCCAGGCTCACGAGGACAACTTCGTCGCCCTTGAGCGTCGCTTCCGTTTCCCGAATTTTCTTGTAATAAGACCGTAGGTCCATCGTTTTCTCCCGTACCCAAAAACAGATTGGGCAGGCGTTTCCGCCTGCCCTTCGCCTGCCCGCCAACCCCGCGGACTAGCTGTTGATCTGGACTGCGAAGTTGTTGCGGAGAACCGCACAACCGTACAGCACATCCACCGTGAATTGCTGCGACAGAGTATTCGGCTGGTAGCTCATCGTCACTCGCATGCCGAAGTTCCCCAGTTCCGCGTACTCCGCGATCGCTCCGGTTCCCGGCAGCGGCTGCGGCAAGCGGCGCACCACCAGACCGATAGCATCCCTCTCAAACGCGAGGTTATGCGTGTTCAGCGGCGCGGCGCCCGTCACCGGCACGAACTGCGAACGGAACACGAAGAAATCTTTGATCTTCCCGATCGTTCCGTCGATGATCGTTCTCAGCCCGGCGTCACCGGCGGTCTGAAACTCGCTGAAACGGGGAATCTGCCGCATCGCCGAATAGGTATTGCTGTCGACCACCAGATACTTCGGCCGTTTCGACGGTACCTTCGCCGCGAACAGCGCGGTTTCCGCCTGGTCGATGACCGCCTCGGTCACCGGCGTGCCGGCCACTCCCAAAGGAGCGTTCGCGGTGAATCCCGCATACAGATTCAACAGATCGCTCTCGATCCGCTGGGCGATCGCCGCCACTGCGGGCTGCATGTAAACGCTAAGCAGATCCGGCACGGCAAGGACTTTCGTGACATCCGGAATCTGGAAGGTCGCTTCCACGTGCGTGTTCAGCACGATCTGCGCGTTCCCCATATTGGGATTCTGAGGCTGCACCGCCCCACCCTCGGCGATATTGTTGGCTACAAGGTTGGGTGCGATCGGCACATTCACCGTATCGCCCGCCTGTGCCAACACCGGCTCATAATCGCGATTGACCAGGTTCCCCATGACGAGGTTACCGACCAAGGCCGGCAGCGCATCCGCCGCTACCAGCTTCACGATTGCATTTGCTATATTTGCTGACGTAATTGAAGGCATCGTTCTCCTTTTTCTTCTCTTCCGGCCCAAATAAAAAGAGGAAGGCCGAAGCCTTCCTCTCTCTCAGCGAACCTTGCGGCATCGGCCGCATTTCGTCCATCATTCCGGCGCACTCCGAAACTGCGTCCGTTGCTACCCGGCGCGCTCAGTGGTGCGGTTACACCAATTCGCGCGCGCCATCAGCTGCGAAGCGCTATTCCGCCATGCGCCAGACCTCGTTACCGCAGCGACTGCGACGCAACCCGCAGAATCTCCAGCCGCGCCCGCTCCAGATCTTCCTTGCTCATCGACGGGCCGATCTTATCCAGATCGATTCCGCCGGCACTCGCCGGAGGAGCCTTCTGCGTTCCCGTCATCCCTGTCCCGCCGGCAATACGCGCCGGCAGGAACTCCGGATTCTCATGTACAAAGCCCGTGAGGTACTCGCTGAGCGATTTGTCTCCGTCCTCGCCCTTTGCCATTACCCGGCCATCGTCGGTACGCACGATTGCGTCCTGCACGGCCTTGTAGGCCAAATCGACTTTGACCACCCCCAGACGCTGCAACTCAGAGCGAATAGCCGTTGCCCGCTGCGCCTCGTCGGCAATAGCGCGGGCTCGTTTGTTTTCCTCGCCCATCTCGTTGAGCCGCTTCTCCAGTTGCTCGCGGCGCCTGCGCTCTTCCTGCAGTTCCGTCTTATAGGCCGGCTCGCGTCTCTCTGAATCCTGTTTCATATACTCGTTGATCGCCTGTTGTACGATCGCCTGCACGTTAACCGATTCGTCCATATTCTCCTTTTGCCCCGCTTCATCTAAGCCCGATCTCACTGAGCCCGATTTCACGCCGAAATTGAGCCGCAAATTACCTCGCGGGCATGCGCATCCGCGACCGCAAGGGAGCGGTCTACGTCTTCTGTTCAACACCCGCGCCGGCGTCGATCTCCTCCGCGATGCGATCTTTGATCTCCTGCCGTGCGTCGCACAAGTACTTCAGTGCCACCCTCTTGAACACCTGTTTCTTAAGAGTCGGCGATTGAATCCCCAGATTCAGCAGGCTCTGCGCATCCGTCGCCTCGGTACCGAAATCCGTAATGTCGAACGAATCAAGCCCCACGACGTCGACTGTCATCGCGTCCTGCCGAGCGGCAGCCACCCCGTTCAGAATGTTTCGCATCGCGTCCTTCACCAGGTCGCCATAGGCGCTCAGGATTTCCTGCGTTACCGCGAAATCCCACTGTTTACTGAGTCCGGACTGCATCGCGCCGCCGCTGTCCCCCGCCTGCTGCATCAGATAGGAGACCCGGTAGATTTCGTCCTTCAGCCGCGTCAGGTTATCCGCTGCGATCTGGTAGACCTTGCCATCCGGCTCCGCCCACCCGAACCTGTCTTCTGGGCCCAACTGGATGTAATAGCTTTCCCCGACCACCTGGCTCCACTCGCGCTCGGAGTAAATCACCGGCATCGCGAACAGGCCCATGGTCAACGCCCAGCCGAGCGCATTCGACTTGTTGAAGTGCTCCATCTGCAGCGATGCCGCTTTGTTCGTCAGCCACAGGCCGTCGCTGACCCGCAGCTCAAACACCGGTACCCGGTCGATTCCGGCAAAACCGTGCTTGCCTTGCTCCACCAGATCGATAGTCTTGCGCTGCTCATAGATTTCGTAGTTCTGGCGGTCGTAATAAATCCAGCGGGTCGCTTTCTTCCATCCGAGCGACTTCACGTCGTCCTGTTTCAACCACGACGTCCGGATGACCACCCATTCCATTTCGCCTCGCTCGTCATAGCTCCAGTTGATGACTTCATCCGCGCTGTACGCAACGAGATACGCCCTGCTGCGCCCCAGAGCGTCTTCTTCCGCCCTCGATTTCGGCTGCCCTTCGGCACGCGGAAAATCAACCACAACGTACGATTTGCCGCAAACCAGCGTCTCCGTGAGTTGCTGGCGGAAGAATTGCGTAAGCGTCGTTCCGCGCTGGTCGCAGTTCTGAATGAACTGGCTGAAGAAATCGCGGGACGCCGCGCTTCCATCCGTCAGGTCGATCACCGGCTCCTCCCGCATCAGCGTCGCAGCGTACCAGTCCACAATCGAGCCCACGTAATTCTCGTAGAACACGTGGCCCAACCTCTCCTCGTAGACCTCGATCGGCTCCTTGTGTCGGCGTCCCAGATACTCCGCGGCATGAAGCCGGAACTGCTCGCCGCCCGCATAGATGTCGCGATAACGCCGCCACATCCGCGCTCTGGCGGAGTAATCCGGATGTTCCTGCTCGATATGTTGATTCAACCCGGCCACTTCACTCGTATCCATTACGCTACCCGCTTTCAATCGATTCAAATCCGTCGTCATATCAGTCTCTGTCCGCGTTCTCCCGCACTGCCTTTGGTGTCCGCAACCTGCCACACCAGATACCCCAACGCGTCCGAAGCGTGCGTCCGTCGCCTGTCGTTGTTCTTGTCTATCTGCGTCGAATCCTCTTCGTAAGACACCTGCTCGAAGTCGTCGATCAGTTCCTTGCACTTCTCCGACACGAACATGCGAACGTCACCCGCCGCGTTGCAAAGCCTCGCATTCACCAGCCCAACCCGGTCCCGGACCGTCGGATTGGATTTCGGCACCTTGATCGAAAGCTGCGCGCCGCGCTGGCGGAAATACTCCCGTATCACTCCGTAGTCCGTGAGTGGCGACACCGTATGCATCGATGCACCGGACGCGTCCCCATACACCACCACGCCAGCCTTCGGCATCCCGAATTTCTTCTCGAACTCCTCGCATGCCTGCTCCGATGTCGCTCTTTTCAGTACAATCTCGTCCAGCACCCTGACTTCGTCCTGACGCATCTGCACAACCACCGAACATAGTGGATCCACGTTGAAATCCAGCGCCCAATACAACGGCTGCGACCGATCGATCGCCACCGGTGTTACATTTACTTCCCGCCTGAACGCCTGATAAACCCGCCCGCCGCGCGAGTTTAGATAATCCCCCAGCACTTCCTGCCGGAAGAAGTTCTCGTCGTAACTCTCTTTCAGCCGTTCGTAAAAATCCGGCACCACGTCCAGTAGGAACCTGTTTTCGTACGGCCGCGCCTGCACCGCTTCGTAACCCTTCACCGGATTCGATATGAACTTCCGGTACACCCAGTCGAAACCTTTAGGCGTCCACACCGCGAATCCGCAACGCCGCTCCGCCTTCGGATCGCGCAGACGGCCCTCGAGGCACAACCACGCTCCCTCGTGCGTATAAGTCAGTTCGTCCAGCCCAAACCACGCCAGATTCGTACCGCGCAACCTGTCGAAATCCTCCACGGATCTCAACAGCATCCGCGACCCCGTATCCTTCATGACCAGAACGTTTTCCGCCTTGTACAACTCGAACGGCATTTCGTTCTGGTTCAGAATCTCGACGAGCGACGTCAGAGTCGAATCCCGCAACATCGGATACGTCGGCGCTCCGATCAAACCCGTTCGGCCCCGATTCAGGTAAGCGAGCCGAATCGCCTCATGGCACAGCGCCTGGCTTTTTCCCGACCCGATCGGCCCCGAAAACCCCTTGAATCTCGCTTCCGAATCGTGAAATTTCCGCTGGCTCGGTAACGCCGAATGGATTAACTCCCGCTCGATGGTCGTTCGCATCCGTCGATCCACCGGACTCTTCCTTTGCGCGGTTGCTCCCCGGCCAGTTCCTTCCGCAACTGCAGCAGGCGTACCAGGTCGCCCAGAGATGCTTTGTCGCTGTTCTCCGATTTCTCCGTCTCTTCGGACGTTTTGTTTCGCTCGACGCGTAAATCACTCATGACCGAAATCTAGCAGCCACTCCGGTCATTCCGAAGGCCGGTCTTTTGTAACCTATTGAAAATAAGAGAAATATAGTTTTCAAATCGTCAATACTGAGCTTTTCGACCCTCCCGAAAACCGGGTTTTTCGCTTGAGGCCCTGCGAAACCACGGCTTCGCCGCCGAGTCCGGAAGATCTGCGGGACTACGCCCGGAGGGTCCAATTGAACGAATAGTGCCGCAGGCGACATCAGCACGTTCGGCGACGACGCCAAAGGAAAGACGCGCGTAATTGCGCCACCATGAGTCCCGTGCCTCCGCGTCGCCCAGGAGCAACGGGTGCAATCGCCTCTTCTTCGGGAGGATCAATGCGCCGGCAAATCGCCATGTTCCGAGCCAGGCAAATTAGTTGCACCGGAAATACCGACCCCTCGCGCATGGGACACTGAAGACTCCGAACAAATACTAAATGAATCGCAAGATATATTACTGGAAGCTGCGCTCCGTTGAACTGCAGTTGGGCGAGAAAACTCTCGTTATGGGAATTCTCAACGTCACTCCCGACTCTTTCTCCGACGGTGGCAGCTATTACGACCCCGACCAGGCCTACGCTCGCGCCCTGGAACTTGAAGAATTAGGCGCCGACATTATCGATATTGGCGCCGAATCTACCCGGCCCGGCTCGCGACGCGTTTCAGCCGAAGAGGAATGGCGCCGACTTGTCCCCGTTCTCAAGCGTCTTCGCGACAAACTCACGATCCCGCTCTCGCTCGACACCTACAAGGCCGAAACCGCCGAACGCGCTTTTGAGTACGGAATTGAAATCGTAAACGACCCCAGCGGTCTCACCTTCGACGCCGACCTCGCGAAAACAGCGGCAAACGCCAATACCGGCCTGATCCTGAATCACATGCGCGGCACTCCCGAGACGTGGGCGAAGCTTCCGCCGCTACAGGACATGATTGGTTCTGTGGTGCGCGATCTCGAAGCGATGATAAACCGCGCCCGGCGCGCGGGTGTGGACCGCAGTCGCATCGCGATCGACCCGGGTCTGGGCTTCGGCAAGCGCCGCGAGCAGAATTCCGAAATTCTCGCTCATCTGCGGCAACTGGCCGCTCTCGATTGCCCCATCCTGACCGGCCCGTCGCGGAAGTCATTCCTTGCCCAATCCACCGAGGACGAAACGCTTTACGCGACGGCGGCCGCCGTCGCGGTTTCCGTCATGAACGGCGCGCACATCGTGCGGGTTCACGACGTGAAAGAAATGCGGATGGTGGCGCAGGTGACGGACGAGATTGTCCACGCCGCCGATGCTAAACAGGCAGCCGACATCGTCAGAGAGGCCGCGAAGGAAGCTGCCGACCGCCCGGTACCGCGACGCACCGCACGCGAACTCGACGACCGCCCCCGGGCGGTCAAACCGCCCGTTGCGCGCAAAGTGACTCCGATCCCACCGCCGATAGCGATTGTCGAAAACCCGGCGGGAGCTCCGGTTCCTGTGGAAACGGGACCTGTTGAACCGATGCCCGACATCGCAAGCCAGTCGAACCAGCCAGCCTCGCCCGAATCCGTGGAACTTTCGCCGCCGGCTGAGGTGGTCGCAGCAGAAACTCCCCGCTCCGCGAAACCATATGCGGACAGGCCTCTTCGTCGGGAGTTTTCAGATGGACCGTCGGAACGAGAATCGGCACCGCGCCGCGTCACCCCGCCGCACCGCGATTCAAGGGACGGAACACCTGCCGAGCGACGCTCGCCGCGCCGTGACTTTGCAGCGGGAGAACGGCCACCACGCAGGGATTCCGGCGACAAGCGCGCTCCGAGTGGCGATCGTCCGCCACGCCGGGACTTCTCCGGTATCCGTCCACGCAGCGGGGACCGTCCGCCTCGTCGGGAGTTCGGCGACAGCCGTCTACCCGGCGGGGACCGTCCGCCTCGCCGTGATTTCGGCAGTAGCCGTCCACCCGGCGGCGATCGTCCGCCTCGCCGGGATTTCGGCGGTAGCCCTCCACCCAGTGGGGATCGTCCGGCACGTCGCGATTCCGGCGGGAGCCGTCCGCCCGGCGGGAATCGTCCACTGCGCCGCGACAGCGGTCCGCCGCGTAGCAAACCCCTCGGCGGTGGTTCGCGCCCGTTTCGCAAGCGCCCTTAATCAAACGCCGCAGACGTTCCCCTACCCGCGTCCGCGAAGGGCTGCGCGGGTGGAGCGTCGGCCTCCCGTATTCATGGTGCGCGAGATCCTGCCTCGCTCAGTGCGCATCGGGAACTCGCCGCGTCTTCGCGAAGCGACTTAAACGCAATCCCGGGTTGCGTCGAATGTGGCGAGGCTGAAAAACTGAACGAAAACTTCGGCCCAAACGAACTCTGGCTGCGCCCGACCTATGGGCGGGTATGCCTGGGCTGATACAGGCCGATCTCGCCACCGCCTGGCAGCGGGATTTTCGTGACGGAGCCCCACCGCTCGTCCATCACTTTCGCGCACTCTACGCCCTTAGTCCTGAGTCTCACTATTTCGCCGTTCAGATCGCCGCACATGAGGAATAACTCGTGCCGATCGTTTGCTTGCGCGGGATGGAGTGCGGCTTCCGCCGCCGGAAGAGCGAAAATCAGCCATCCGTGCCCTGCGTCCACCGACGCAAATCCCAGAACGTCGCGGAAGAAGGCCCGGTCGGCCTCCGCGTCCTTGCTGTAAACGACCACATGCGCACCGTCAATCATCGACCTTTGCTCTCCTTTCGCTCCATCATAGACGATATTGTTCGTAGCCGGGCGCTAGCTACTTTTCGGCGCAAAATTCGATCTTTGTCAGAAACCGGGTTGGGGCCGGGGCATGCGGCGGCGAAAGGAGAGTTTGACGTCGGGATGGGTGCCGGTCATGGCCTAACCTTATCGTTTTTGGGTTGACGGTGTGGCTGGGTTCAGCCGAAGCGCAGAGGAAGTGTTGCAGGAGGACGGACGGGGATTCAGTTTTTGGTAAGGTGAAGCCCGATGTTGATCATGTTGTCGGCGATGACACCGAAGCCGACCCAGCGTTTCATGCCGGCGGTACCTTTATAGCGGGAGCGGTTCAGGCCGTGCCGGCGTTTGAGGACGCTGATGCGGCCTTCGGAGCCGGTGCGCCATTTCTGCGCATCCTTGAACCAGCGCTTCTTCTGCTCAAGCTTTCGTTTCCCGCTTTTGGTGGAACGGCTGGGAACGGCTACGCGCTTCACCCCCAACTCCTTGGCGGCGGCTTCGTTGGCGGCGGAGAAGAACCCGGCATCGGCGGCCACCAGATCCGGAACCCGGTCCAGCAGCTCTTTGTGCTTTTCGATTGACGGCGTCAGCAGATCGGAATCGCTGGGGCGTTGGTCGAATACCTCGAAATGGGTCACGATCTGGTTCTCCGCTTCCTGGATTTTGACCATCTTGCCGAACTCGGTGGGCTTACTGGCCTTGCCTTTGCGAATCACTTCCGTGTCCGGTTCAAACATGCTGAGGATCTTGTTGTCCGCCCGCGTATTGCCGCCCAGCACCCGCGCCCGCGCCTGCCTCATCACCTGCCGCACCCGCGGGATCGTCTCGTCGAGTTGCTGTTTGGCTTTTCCGGCAATCGCGCCGGAGACCTTTTGGGCCTGCCCCACCACGCGGCTGGTCGCCTCCAGCAGCTTTCGGTAGGCGACCTTCAACTTCTCCTGCCCTTGTTCGCTCTTGTTGCGGGCCGCATAAGCGATCTCCAGGATGCGCCGCTTCACGCTGCGCGAGCGATCCCGAAACTTCACGCCGGCTTCACCTGCCGCGGAGGCTGCCTTCTTCATAACGCGGGTGAGCACTCGTACGCCATCGCCCATCAGCGTGCTGTCGGTCGGATAGTGGATATTGGTTTCCACTACCGTGGTATCCACGCGCATTCTGCGGCCGGCCACGACTTCCTTTTCCCGCGCGATCTCCACCGTTCGCCGATGCAGCTTCTCTATCGCCTCCGGACCCAGTTGCCGGGCCAGCCGCCCCATGGTTTTGTCGTCCGGGACCTTGCCGCCGCCAATGCCGGTAAACTCTCTGTAAACCAGATTGGCGCGGACTTCACGTGTCGTATCTTCATAACTCCAGCCGCGCATGTGCTTGAGCAGCAGCATTCGCAGAACCACTTCGGCGGTCGTCGAGGGGCGTCCGCGGGTTTTGCTCTTCTTGCAGCGTTTGCTCAACTCCCGCTGAATGATCTCCAACAGCCCGTCGTCGTTCAGCGCCTCGTCGGCGTGGCGCATCGGGGCTCTTCCGCTCGGCACTGGAGATGGGGCGCAGGCAGCCCGGCACGGCGATTGCGGACTACCAAACGAATTTGGGAATCGCTTTGGTTGAGAGGGGCGACTTGAAAGCGGCGGAGCCGTACTTTCGGGATAGTCTGGATATTTGCCGCAAACCCACCGTCCCGATTCGACAAACGGTCAACGTGCTCGCAGCCTACGGACGGATGCTGATTGCCACCGGAAAGCTGGATGCGGCCGATGCCATGCTTACGGAGTCGCTGAGTCTGCGGCAGGCTCAATTCGGGAAATCCCATCCGGTCGTGGCGGGCTCCCTTTTGGGCATGGCCGCGCTTCGCATGGCCCAGAAGCGCTGCGGCGATGCCGTACCTCTGTCGCGGGAGGCGCTCGGGTCAGCTCGGGAGTTTCTTCCGGTGCTCCATGCTTTGACGGCCACGGCGGCGCTCAGTTTGGCGCGAGCTTTGCAGGTTTGCGGTAATGCCGCAGAGGCGCGACCGCTGGCTGACGAGGCCCTCAACATTCGAACGCAACTGATGCCCGGTGGATCCTGGCAAATCGGAGAAGCGAGAAGGTTCGCGGACCGGACCCGGATTCCCCACAATTGATCTCCGTTTGGCGGGTGAAAGCGCTGGTAAAAGGCGGTTCAGGGCCGCCGATGTCGCTTCCGCATATACCGACAATAATATTTGTCTTGACAGTAGAGTGTTCCGGAGCATAGAATTGACCATGGCTGCGACGTTGCAAATCGTTCAGAGTCCCGAAAAAGCGTCCGTCCTGCTTCAGCCCGGCCGGCTTCGCCTCCTCGAACAATTGACTGAGCCCGATTCCGCCGCCGGACTCGCGCGCCGCCTCGGCGTGCCACGGCAGAAACTGAACTACCATCTGCGCGAACTGGAACGGGAAGGCTTCCTGGAGTTGATCGAGGAACGCCGTAAGGGCAATTGCATGGAACGCGTGGTGCGCGCCGTGGCCCGCGAATTCCTGATCGCTCCACGGACCGGCGGTCGTGTCGTTGCCGACCGTTTTTCCGCCGCTTATCTCGCTTCCGCGGCTGCGCGCATGATTCGCGAACTGGCCTCTTTCTGCATCCACGCCCGCCGCGCCGGAAAACGCGTCGCCACGCTTACGCTCGAAACCGAGATCCGCTTCGCCAGCGCTGAATCCCGCGCCGCATTCGCCGAAGAGATGACCACCTCCATGGCGCGCCTCGCGGCGAAATATCACGACGAAAGGGCCGAAGGAGGGAGGCGTTTCCGCCTGCTCTCCGGCGTTTATCCGGCCGTCAGGCTGCAAGAATCCGACAGCGAATCCGCAAACCTGGAGTGAAATATGAGCAGATCCCACGAGACCATCATCGAGATTAAGGCGACCCCCGAAGAAGTCTTTCGAGCCATCACAGACCCCGAACAGATTGCGAAATGGTTCGCCCCGGAAGCCCGCGTCGATCCGCGCGTCGGCGGAGAATACTACTTCTCCTGGGGTCCGGGGATGGAGGGCCGAACCACCATCGTCGCCTGGGCGCCAGATGAACATTTCGGCACCTGCAGCGAACGTTCCCGCACCTACGGCCACCAGGGCCCGGTGGATACAGGGGTTGTTCAAAAAATGTGCGTCGATTACTACATCGAATCGCTGGGAGGAGGCATCACGCGCCTCCGTTTGGTTCAGTCCGGCTTCGGTCCCGAAGCAGCATGGGACGACGAGTTCACTGACACGAAGTCAGGCTGGACGGACTTCCTGAAAAAACTGAAAGGTTTGTTAGAAGAATAGACCGCCATGCAACGAATACCCTGGAACACAATCGCGATCGGCTCGCTGCTGCTCATCTCGGCGGGCTTAAGAGGCGGACAGGACGTGCAGTCACCGCAATCTGAACAGTTGAAGCCGCCCGTCGAGGCAGTGCAGCGCGGGCGCATCCTTGGAATCGGCGGTGTCTTCTTCAAGTCCGCCGCTCGCGATCAGATGCGCGAATGGTATTCGAAGCATCTTGGACTCGCCGACAAAGGCGGTGGCGCGATGCTTCCGTGGCGCGAACACGACGACCCGCAAAAGGAACACGTTACAGTTTGGACTGTTTTTCCTAACTCGACGGAATATATCCCAGCCACGCAACCGTTCATGGTCAACTACATCGTGGACGACCTGGATGCTTTCCTCGACCGCTTAAAGCAAGAAGGAGTAAAAATTGACGCCAAACGAATGGATGAATCTTACGGCCGCTTTGCCTGGATCTATGACGCTGATGGGAATAAGATCGAGCTCTGGCAACCGGCGTCCGTCAAGCCCTAACATACCTTTTACCGGGTACTCGGACGTGTCGGCGTGCTCGCGCGAGTCGCCCAGGCATATGCCATGAAAGATGGCGGGCATGGTCGTTGTAAATTCCGCGCCGCGGGCTGTAGCCATTTCTCCGGTTCATCGTCCTCCGGTGCTGTTAGTATCGTTAATTGGAACGGGTCGATCAGGGATCGCAAGAACCTTCGCGTCGTTGGCACATCAAATTCCGGAATGCGATCGACCAGATGGCGCAACTCTTCCCGATTATCCACGTGTGACACTTGCCTGAATTATAGTTCCATCCCACTATGCGTCACGGCGCTCCCCTGAAAACGAGAGAGAGCATGCGTCCTCCGGGCCGACGGCTTCCAGGAAGGCGTCTGATCAACCCCTTTCGCGCGAGACGAACCCGGAATACCCGAACAAATCTCGCCGCGGCCCGATTCGGTCTCTTCCCGGTCTTCACCAGACGCTCGATTCCCGCCGATTCAAGATCAGCATCCAGATCGAAGTCTGAGCCCGCTGTTTCCGCTGCGTAGCTGGAAATCGCTTCCTGCCTTGCGGTCCGGAATTGATGTCGCAGCCAAAGATGGATTGCCTCCCTGGGCGAGAATCGTTGCCTGCACTTTTGTTCATTCCGCTTCAACCCCGAGTTGGGTATAAGTCTGTTCCGGCAGCAGCAGATGGAAGCTCCTCATGGTTTTAATCCCATCGTGCCGCGGTGCCGTGGCAAACGCGCCAAGCCTCGGACATGGTTGAGTTCATTTCAGCCCGCGCGATTGCAATCTGGAACGCGACTGGGCGCGGTGAATCATTACACGGGGGGCGCGGTTTCCACCCCGGCGCCCATCAGTATCAGCGATCGCTGCGCAAAAGGCGAGTAGACCAGCACAGTCGTGCAAGCCAGGGCCATCCCGAAATTGATGTGGTGCAGCAGAAGGAAGGGCGCGAGCGACCACAAGCCATCAAGCGGCAGCAGAAACCACCACATCCTCCGGAACTTCTCCCGCACTCCCGGTGCCCGAAAGAGCGCGGCGCAAACCAGAAAGATGCGCACCGGAATGAGAAGCGCCGCTGTAACGATCATCGTCGCGAATACCTGCGTGGCATAAGACAACGGAGAGAGCAACTCGTCGATCTCCGCCAGGTTCGCCAGTGCTCCCACGTAAAAGCCCACGTACATGATCTGCAGCAGGATGAAGAGCGTTTGTACCACCGACGGCGAACTCTTCGGCAGTTCCTCCGGCGAGGCCAATACTCCATCGAGGAATCCCGGTTTCGTCCCCTGCGAAGTCCCTGTGGGTTTGACCGGGCCTGCCAGTGGCGCCTCCAAAGCGCGGCTCACTTCGACCGCGCATGAAACATTACCGTCATCCAGGATTCGCTCCACCGGTATCAGAAAACGGTAGCCGCGCCGCGCCAGAGTCTCCACGAATCTCGGATTTCCAGCTTTGTCTCCGAGGGCCTCGCGGAGACGATTCACCGCGGAGTTCACGCCATGTTCGAAGTCGACGAACGTTCCGTCCGGCCACAGTTCCCGGCAGATTTCTTCGCGTGTCAGCGTCTCACCACGCCGCTCCAGCAGCATGATGAGCACTTGGGCGGGCTGCGAATGCAGCTTGACTCGCAAGCCGCCACGGCGCAACTCTCCGCTGGCGGAGTCCAGCTCGAAGACCCCGAAGCGATAGCGCGTTGATGGCCGTGGGTCCGGCATGTCTGTTGTCCAGTGTAGCGAATTGAACGTGGCATATCGGATGCTTGCCCCCGTGAGGAATTTCGAAAAGCCGAATGTTTCCTACGAGTTGCGCCGTGAGAAAGAATCGTCGCCAAGTGAGATTCCTTATATTGATTCTCCGGCGTTAATCGGGCAAGCTCGTTGCGTGAAGAAACGGATTGTGTCCCGCGGCCGACGAGGTTCTGAGTTGGGCATCTGCCTGTTGCCCTTTCTTTTTTGTGTGCCACTTCCGCTGACGGGAGCACCGCCGCCCGGTGCCGTATCCGCGTTCGAAGCGTACATCGCGAATGTGGAGGGCCGGATCGACCAGCAGCATCTGTCCCCGAGTGCCTTTTCCGCTCCGGCAGCTTCCGATCCCGAAAGTGCGAAAACGCGCGTTCGTCAGGGACAGGTAATCATTGAACGGCTAACGCCCGTTGCCGGAGCCGAACTCCCGGGAGCGCTGCTCCACCATTGGCGCGGCACGGCTTTCGTTCAGGGCGCCACCGCCGCGGACTTCGGCCAGTTGTTAAGGGGATTCGATTCGTATCCAAAGTACTTCTCTCCTCAGGTTGTTCAGGCGAAGGTTCTCAGCCACGACGGAGACCATTTCGTGGCGTCGATGCGTGTTCGTCAGCGGCACTTCCTTACGGTGGTCATGGATGCAACCTACGATGTCACCTTCGGCTGGCTCGATGCCGAACGCGGCTACAGCATCTCGCGAAGCACACGAATTGCCGAGATCGACTCACCGGGGACGATCGCGGAACGCTCCCTCAGTGACGGCGAGGAGCACGGCTTCCTGTGGCGGCTCACCACTTATTGGACATGGGAGGAGCGGGACGGGGGACTCTACCTGCAGATCGAGGCTGTCTCGCTCAGTCGGTCCGTGCCCCGGGGTCTGGGATGGCTGGTCGCGCCATACGCGGAGAGTATTCCGCGCGAATCGCTTGACTTTACGTTACGTTCCGTTTGCAGTGCGCTTCGGAAATAGTTGCGGCAAGGATTGCCGCATTCGAAAAAGGAGAAGCAAAGATGAATGCACACACCGTATCAGCACAGAAAAAAGAAGATACGTTTCAGTCCGCGGCCCGGGTGAATCGGGCGCTGACGGCGGGGGTTGAAAGACGCGCCCTTCAATGGATGGCCTCTCGCGCGCCATGCTGGCTGAGTTCGGATCAGTTGACCGTGCTCGGCCTGAGCGCGCAAATCGGAGCGGGCGTCGGCTATGGAGTCTCGCGCTACCACCGGCATGCGCTCTGGTTGGTGATTCTGTGCCTGGCGCTCAACTGGTTCGGAGACAGTATGGACGGCACTCTGGCTCGTGTGCGCTGCCAGCAGCGCCCGCGTTACGGCTTCTATGTCGATCACATCGTGGACATCTTCGGGTCTGTGGCGTTGATGTGCGGACTTGGCTGGTCGGGCTTCCTCCACTGGCAGACGTCGATCGCCATGCTGATCGCATTTCTTCTCCTTGCCGGCGAAAGTTACCTGGCCACCTACACCTTGTCGCGATTCCAGCTTTCGCAGGGCATATTCGGACCGACCGAGACTCGCATACTGCTGATTGCCGGCAACCTCGCGCTTTTACGCAGCCCCTGGTCAAGCCTGTTCGGACACAGGGTGCTGCTTTTTGACGTGGGAGGAACGATCGCGGCCGTGTGCATGTTTGCGAATGCGATTTCCCTTGCCGTCCGCCACACGGCTGAACTGTATCGCGAGGAGCCGTTGCCGTGAAAACGCTCATTCGCTGGAGCAAATTCAACCTGGTGGGCGCGATGGGAGTCGCGGTGCAGTTGGCGACGCTCGCTGCATTCAATCGCCGCGCCCATGGTCACTATCTCTGTGCCTCCGCCGCTGCCGTGGAGGTCACACTGCTGCACAACTTCATCTGGCATACCCTTTACACATGGCGCGACAGGCACGAGTCGTCCACGCGCCTCCGTCAGTTCGTCCGGTTCCACCTTTCGATCGGTATGGTTTCGATGCCGGGAAACCTCGTGTTGACGCAGTTGCTGGTTCATGAGGCGCATCTGCCGCTCTTGATTGCCAATCTGTTGGCCATTCTTTGTTGCTCGCTCATCAACTTTCGCCTGGCAAACGGTTGGGTGTTTGCCTCACTGCGAAATGCTGGTGGGCTCGATTCACAAGACCACGGCGCAACTCTGATCCGGCCAGCTGAACGCCCGCGTTCAGTAAAACGTCCCATGCCGCGCCGTACCGAGCTTGCGCGATTCACGGATCATCTGCCCTTGCCGGTTGCGGTACTCCACGGCAAAGCAACTGTCCTCATGGCCAACGCCCGCCGGCGGAAAAACAACGCTGGCGCCTACACTCTTGAGCACGGCCACCGTCACAAAATCGGGCAGTGGAACACAGCTGACGGTTACCGGTCCGTCGGCCTCGGACGCAGCTTGCTTGAGCAGTTCCGTCGGCTCCGCGCGCTCGCGGAACTGGGCCATCTTCTTCACCCATAAGATCTCGAGATTTACCGCCAGCGCCGCGACACACACGATCACCAGCGCCGTTTGGCGCCGTCCTTCGTATAGTCTGAACACGGCCGCGCCGAACACCCACGCCAACCCCGCGCTGGCCAGATACGTTTGCCGGCTCGGGATCTGGAGCATGTACGTCAGAAAGCAGTACGGCAACAGGCCGAGAACCATCCATGATGACGCAGCCCCGACGAGCTTACGGTCAGACCTTTTCCCCGTCCACAGCAGCGCGGCCAGCGCCACGATTCCCCAAGGGAAAAGAAGCCGCCACCAGCTGTTCAGCAGAACGTGGAACCATGGCGCGGAAAGCGAAAACCGCTGGTCCTGGTAACCTGGGTTCGCGACCCGAGTGAGCCACGTCCACATCACGTACGCCGCGCCCATCGCAAGAAACGGCCCAGCCCCGGCCATGCCTCGCCGCCAAAGTTTTGGTTCGACCGCGACCGGAAGCAGTATCAGCACCGCGAAGATCCAGACCGACTCCTTCGAAGCCGCGGCAAGCAAAAAAGAAACGATCGCCGCCGCGTACCACGTCCATTTCCCGCCCTGCAGCCACTTCACCCAGCAGACCCATGCCGCCACGCCAAAGAGGAAAACCAGCAGATCTCCCGCGGCGGCGGGCCACATGATGGCTTCCTGATGGCCTTCCTGTACGGCGAAGAACGCCGCCGCCCAGAAGGCGACCGGCCTGCCGACCTCAGTCCAGACGCCGCTGGCATATACAAGCAGCACGCAGAGAACGTGAATCAAAATGCCGGCCGCAAAGAAAGCAACGGGAGTAAATCCGAAAACCCGATCGAGCGCCGCGCTGAGCAGCATGTACGTCGCGCGCGAGCGCAGGCTGGCGTTCAACCACAGAGGCGTCCACCCTTGCGCCGCGAAATCCCGCGCCAGGGCGATCTGGTGATAATCGTCGACGATGAAGTTCAGCCGCAGCGCGGGCAAATAGGCGATAATCGCCAGCGCCACCAGGATTCTGATTCGCCAGCGCGCGGAGGGCATTTCCTTAGCGTACGACGGGGTGCTTCCAACGCGGATTCCAGCTGTTCCGGTCTGCCAGGGGACGGCGATCGAACGGTTCAATCAACGGCCAGCCGGGTGTGCCCCCACAAACTCCCTCGCGTGTGATTTCTGCGGCAGCGTCGAATCGGCATCCTTCCAAACCGCCAGAAAATCGTCATAGGCCTTCACGGCGCTGTCGGTTTCAACGGCATTCTCTCTGCACAGAGCGATCCCGTACAGTGCGAAGCCGGACTGCGGCCGTTCATGCAATGCCCGCTCGTACGCGGCGATCGCATCGGTCCAGCGACCTATCGCCATCATCGACGCCGCTTCCGTCTCGCCAACGGGGCGAATCGAGGCGGGCGCTTCGTGATAGCCCAGCCCGATCTCGGCCTGGGCGGCCTTCGAAAACAGGCTCCTGGCATCGGTCGGTTTTCCATGCGCCTCGGTAAGCGACGCGCGCAATTCGAGCGACATCACGGTCAGACTGTTCAGCAGGGGCGCAGCAACGCATCGGGCATCACCGGTAGCCTGGGCGGGCCGATCCCCATCGCCATGCCAGGCATCTCCGCCGCGTCGGTCGACTGCGAATTCATGCGCTTCAAGGCCGCGTCGAATTGCGCAGCAGCCGCTTCCGCCGTCGCCGGATCCGCCTTTCCACGGCCTGCATCCCCTGGGCAAATGTAGTCAGCTGCCGCGAAAGAAAATCCAGATTCGGGCGGGATGACGGCGCTCCACCGGCCCTCAGTAATTTCAACAGAGGGCGCAGACCGCAATGCAACGCACGTACCTATCTTATGACCAGGCGGGCGCGTGGAAAGGCGAACTTGCGCCCCACCTCGTCCACCGCCGTTATCTGCGTAGTATATTCGCCGACCGGGATGTCCTTCAGCGGGATCTGGAACTGCACCGGCACGGCTTCCGGACGCGTCGACGCGAGTTGAGTCGCATCGATCGGCCCGACCTCGAACGCCCGCACGCCGCTTCGGTTAAACAGACTCATGCTGACCTTCACCCGGCGGGATTTCGTGTCGGTCGGGTCTGGCAATGCGTCGTAAACGTCGAAGTTCACATAGAGCGTTTGTGAACGGCGGAACACCTTCGTAACATTCGGGATCACCTTTTCATTGCCCACCACGAGCGGATTTGCGGCCAGCGTCTGCCGCGACGCCCGTTCGGCCGTTCCTACCGCGGATGTCACGGCGTTGCGCTGGTTGCTCAGAATGATCGAACTGAGTTTCAGCCCGGAGGTATCCGCCGTCAAATCGGGAACCGCGAATTTCGCTTCAAACGTTCCCATTTTGCCCGAGATGTTCTCACGTACGACAAATTTCAGATGGTACGCGCCGGGCTGCAACGTGAAACCGGCGTCGTACTGGTAAGTGCCTTTTGTGGCCCGCTCGGCATTTGCTCCGTCCAGCTTGACCTTGATGTTGTCGCGCACGCTGCCAACGGCCGCATGAGTATCGTCCTGCACCTGTCCGGCAAAATCAAGCACGGACTCAGCCGCGCCGCCTTTCTGCGCCGTCGCCACGACCGAGCCGGGAACGCGAATCGAAACCGGGACATAGTAAGCGGTCGGCGAAATGCGGAAATAGTCGATTTGCAGAACCAGGGGAATGTCGGTCACCGGATCGCCGGCCGAGAGAGCCTGCGTTAACTGATATTCCTTGTCCTCGCCGTTCATCTTCTGCCAGTTCTTGTCGGCGTAGTAACCCTGGCGGTATTCCAGCTTGCCGCCGTTCAGCTTGTTGCCATTAATCTTGACCGTGATCTTGCGATACTTTCCGTCTTCCTTATCGTTGCTGCTGTAGTAACCGAGCAGATAGTAACTGCTCATCGCTTTCTGGACGTTCTGAATCCCGAGCGCGATGTTATTGCTGTCGACAAACATCTTGCCGCCGGTATCGACGGCAAGCGAATTCAGCGTATCCTGCGAGGCGTTAATGCCGGAGCGCTGTGAGTTATAGACCGCACCATTATAGACACCGGTTCCGCGCGAAGCCGCGGTGCTTGCGTTTCCGCCCGGAGGGTCGGCCATCAGGCCGCGGGCGTCGATCGGGTAGATGACCATGTTGGCCTTCTCCGCCAGGTTGACCGTCGCTTCCAGCTGGGCTTCGTTTTCCATGCCCGTGCCGCTGATGCCGGACGAGAAGTAGACGAGCGCCTTTTTCTCCGGGAAGCTCTTCAGCATCTTGGCGATCGTGCCGATGGCGTAGAGCTTCTGGTCGGTGTTGTAGATATTGAACTCGGTCTCATCGGCGACGAACGCGGCGCCCGTATCCGCGCCGTTCGTGTCGCCCGTATCGGCCAGTCCCGCCAGATCGGTCGCTTCGCCGATCGGCAACTGGCGGATGGTCGTGGTCAGCAGATCGCGGTCGTCTGTGAAGTCGGTTAAGACGGAAGGAGTGCTGGTATAGAGGACGATCGCCACCAGGTCGTCCTTCGTGATGAATTTCTGCAGGTAGTCGAGCGCCGCGTCCTGTGCGCGGAGCTGTTCCGGGATCTGCATGGACGAAAAGTCCAGGTAGAAGACCATCAGGCGCTTGTCGCGGAAATGCAACTGACCTGGAGTCGGCGACGTGATCTCGGTCTTCGGCTTTTCCGGAAGCTTCAATTCGTCGGCGAGCTTGATTTCCTCCGGTGGTTCGGGTTCCATCGTGATTTCCTGATACTCGAAGATGGAAATATCCTGCTTCTTGCCGTCTTCGAGAACGGTGAAGTCGTCCTTCTTGAGGCCATTGATGGAGTTGCCGGCTTTATCCGTGGCGGTCACGTCCACGATGACGAGTTGCGTGTTCGATTTGAAGTGCGCAACCTCTTCGCCGCCCTTCGGCGCAGCAGCGCCGGTTGCGGGCCTCGCGGACGGCGCGGCAGCGGCGGGCGGTGGTGCGACCGTCGGCGCGGCTGGTTCCCCGGCCGGCAGAGGAGTCGCCTGTTGCGCTCTTCCTTGTTGGCTCGGTGCGGGAGCCATCAACACAAGCCCGATAGCCGCAACAATAATGAGACTTGTTGTTCGCATCAGAATGAAAACCTCATCAGCATGGAAACCGTGCGCATCTGCGATGCGCCCGTTGCATACCCGAACGTATTCGAGTTGACCGTAGTTCCGATCCCCGTGATGGACGGATGGTTCAGGGCATTATTCGTATTCAGCTGGAATGAAAGCGTGCGCTGGGAAGTCTCATTACCCAGACGGAACATCCGCCGGAACGACACGTTGAAACTGGCGCGCTCGAGGCCGGGAATCGTGTTTCGGCCCGCGTCGCCGAACTCGCCGGAAGGCGGCGTGGTGAAAGCCAGCGGATCGAAATACGGATAACCGGCGGCATAGATCGGCAGTCCTGTCGCTTCCGCCCGCAAGGTTCCACCAATAGCTCCGCTGCCTGCGATGTTCGACTGGTTGCCGGATATGGTCGCCGTCATCGGAGTTCCGGACGTGATATTGAAGGTTCCGCTTGTCGCCCAGCCCTTCAGCCAGTTGGTGTACCAGGTGGTGTTGCGAAAATGCCCGCGCATACCGAACGGCGAGGTGTACTGGAAGGTAGTCGACAAATTATTCCTTACGTCGAAACTGGAGAGTCCGCGTTCGAGATTCAGATTGTTGATGTACTGGACCACCGTTCCACCTGGCCCACTGAAGCTTGAAACGTCGTCAATCGATTTGCCGCGCGTGTAAAGCGCCGTGGCGTTCAGACCGCCAGTCAGGCGTTTGGTGAGTCGCACCTGACCCGCGTGGTAAATGGAGTCTCCGTTCGAACTCTGATACGTGAATTGCGCCGCGCCCGGAATCGGCAACACGCCGGTGAACGACCGGTTCGGCTCCTCCACGATCCCAAGGCGTGTCCCTTTTGTTCCGATGTATTCCGTCTCCATCAGCAGCCCCCACCAGAGAGTCTCCTGCGCCGTGGCGTTCCACGTCTGTGCGTAGGCGAGACGGTAGTTGGGGTCGATCGCGTAGGTATCGGTTACGGTCGCGGTCGAGTTGCCGAAAAACCCGCTTTGAAGCGTCAGCGGATCGGCGAGTTGCGTCGTGTACGCCTGGGCATTTACGAACGGCGGCTGCGAACTCATCTGGCTCGCGATCTGGTTATACGCAGAGCCGCTGTAGAAGATACTGTAGCCGAATCGCGTCACCAGACTGTGTTTCTGCCATGGGCGATAGGCTACCCCAATCCTGGGTGAGAAAGCTTCCTTGTCCGGACGGACCAGGCTCGATGGAAGCGCGCTCCCGGTAAACGGGTCGATTTTTCCGGGGGTGACTACGGCAGCGGCCGTCATGGTTGGATTCAGAACGACGTCGGCGAGATTGCCGCGAAGTTCGTCGTCGGGTGAGAAGTATTCGTAACGCAGCCCCAGGTTAATCGTGACGGCGTTGGATAAGCGAATATCGTCCTGTGCGTAAGCGTTGGTGTTGTGCTGACGGAAATAGCGGTTTGTAGCGCCGAGTTGCAGCGAACTCGACGCGGGCATGCCGAGGAGGAAGTCGGCGAAATCGTACCCAGTTCCGGCGATCGGATCTCCCTGCGCATTGAGTTCGCTCGTCAGAAGACCCGTGAAACTGAACGATCCGCGGGTGTTGGCGTAGCTCAGATTGTTGTATTGCTGGCGCTGATAGGTGTAGCCGAATGTCAGGTTGTGCTTTCGCCCGATTATGTACGTGAAGGTATTCGTATAGCCGAAAGTCTGTGGGCGGCTGAGCGAGTGGTTTCCATCGCTGATGCCGCCGAAGTTGGTGAAGCCGATGCCCGGCGGACCCCATGCTTCCGGATCCTGAGTGGTGCCCGGAATCCCCAACTCGGCCGCGA
>PLEX01000008.1 GCA_003136575.1 Bryobacterales bacterium
TTTCTTAAATGGCATGGAAGAGGTCAAGGGTTCGAATCCCTTCAGGTCCACCAAAACAAAGCCCAGCAAAACATAGAGTTACGAAAATACTTGCGCGCTTCCGCATCGCGGAAGAGGTCGCGCGGAGTCCATTTGGAGTCCAACTTTGGACTCCAACGCAGCTTGATCTGGGTTTTTGAGCCTCGATCACACGAGGGCGGGCTACACCAACTCCAACAGTAGGGCTGTGTCGCTCCCGGGCGACCAATGTCGAGGGCTGGCGATCACGCCCACATCATTGAACCGCCTGAGGAGTGGACGGTCTGCTAAGCGCATCCAGTTCGGGTAGGACCTGGTGAAAGAAGCATGAGGCCAAGGAGAATACATCGATGTCTGCTTCCTCTCGTTGATCCGTTCTCGTCCGCAGATAGACCACCCCGATGGCGCCACCCCGAATGCTCGACGCGTTGTCCGGCAGTGGCAAAAAACCGACCTCGAACTCAGTCGCATGGACGATGTGGTTCAAGGCGTCCCGAAGATCAGTCACCCTCGGCAGGCGATGTTCAGACCAACGCCGAAACTGTTCATTGAGCGCGAACTTGGTGCCAATGCCGCTGTTGTCCAAGAGGCGTCGAACATGAATGGCAAAATCGATGGCGGTTTCCGTGACCAACATGTCGATGTGGCTCTGGATGACGCCTGCGGAGGAGGTCTTGAACGGGAACGGAGCGCTCCCGAGCGCCCACAGCTTTGCAGCCGCCGCCTCGGCCTGTCGTAGTGCGAATGAGTTGATGTCGCCCAAGGCGTCTCCTTCAGCGCCCCTCGACGGGGCACGGCTTTTAAGTACGTCGCCGTCTCATGCTCCGGAATCCAGGTTGAAGGATATCAGTCCCCCGCGCACTCTCCCGATGCGGGTTTCTGCCGGAGCGCAAGTCGAACAGACAGCGGGAGATGCATGAGCTGTAAAATATAATCCGAGGCTTATATCAGCTTCGGGTTATAATATGATCGTGGCGTGGGATGTCGAAGTCACTGATGAGTTCAAAGCCTGGTGGAAAAGGGCTTACCGAGGCCGAACGCATCTCGGTCGAGAGGGCCGTTTTGCTGCTGGAAGGCCGTGGCCCACATCTCCCATTTCCTTACAGCAGCGGAGTAAACGGATCGCGTCACTCCGCAATGCGTGAACTCCGCGTGCAACATCAGGGACACCCCTACCGGGTGCTCTACATTTTCGATCCGCGCCGGGTCGCGCTCTTGCTGTTAGGTGGTGACAAAACCGGGGATGACCGCTGGTACGAGAAGAAAGTGCCGCTGGCCGATCAGATTTACGACAACTACCTTGCCGAGATGGAGGAAGAAAANNACACAGCAACAACTGGCGAAGTCTCTCGACATGACGCAGGCGGCGGTCTCGCAGTTGGAGCAACGCACGGATGTCTACCTCAGCACGCTTGAGAACTTCGTTGAAGCGATGGGCGGGCGGTTGGAAATGTACGCGGTGTTTCCCGATGGGAAAGTGAAGTTGGGTCTGGAACGCGAAGCGTCTTAGGGATTCCGCCGGGCACGTCCAGTTTGGGCACGGGATCATCTTTATGAGGGAAACAAAATGTTGTCTCCTCCAGCAGACAACAATCACAACTTCCGGCAACCGCGCGCGTAAGAGCAAGCCCTGTGCCAATCCAGACGTTGGAATCTTGGAGTCCGAACGGAGTCCAAAGCCCCCAAAAGCCCTCCGTGGCGTCCACTGGAGTCCAAAACGCCTCCCGCTAACCCTTTTGTTTTCAGCGGTTATGTCTATAAGTGATTGATTTTTCTTAAATGGCATGGAAGAGGTCAAGGGTTCGAATCCCTTCAGGTCCACCAAAACGTTTCAAACACTTACCGCTGGAACCGCCTGCTCGTCCCCCCTCCCCGGAGTCCAACCGGAGTCCAACTTTAGAAACGGAGCCGCCGAACTGCATCTCCTCAACTGCTCCACGTCAGCTTGAAGACGCTCAATCAGCAAGTGCTGACAGACGATCACATCGATCCATTCCTCCTGACTCAGCGATTCCAATGCCGCATGAAAACATTGTGAACCGCTTTTGTGCGGACAAGACGCCGGAGATCGGGTATTGTGATATTCGTTCAATCCGTTCGCCCGGACTCAAAACCCCGATTGGCCCACAAATTGCCTTACCGTTTAATGTGAGCGCGGAAGGGACGATGAGAAATAAGCTACCGGTGTTTATCTGCTTTGGAGGCGTGGCAATGCTGGCAGGTTGCGGCACGAACTCGCAAAATGAACCGTTCTCCCCCGCGGCTCCGGTGGTAAGCGGTAATACACCCGACGGCGGCGTGCCACGTCTGCCGGTGATCCCTGAACCGATGCACACGATTCGCGGGGGGACCAGCGTCACGGTGCGTACTACCGGTACGATTAGCTCAGGTGCCCCAGCCGCGGGCCAAACATTTCATGCCGTGCTTATCGGGAATGTGCTCAGCGATGACAGCAAGGTGGCCATCCCGAGGGGGTCGGAGGCAACGCTGGTGGTGAAGGCGGTGAACGGTCAGGGCGAGATCCATGGTCGGCTCAGTCTGGATCTTGATTCGGTCACGGTGGACGGCCGACGTTATCGACTGGAAACAGATGACATTGTGGAACAGGGCAGGCAGGGACCGGACGAGAACAAGCGTTCGGTGAAATTCGCGGGCGGCGCTTTAACGGGAACGATAATCAGCGCGGTTGCTGGCGGAGGAAAGGACGCTGTGATCGGGCCCGCTTCAGGCGCGGGTGTGGCGCCGCAGCCCGTGGTGCGCGGAAGTTCTATTAGTATTCCGGCAGACTCGATTTTGACTTTTCGGCTGGAGTCGCGGGTAGAGGTTCAACCCGAATAGGCGACTGAGTGGCACGGAGGAAGGACGCGCACCGGGGAGCACGTTCTGCGACTCGCCTGAAGCCGAAGCGGTCGCCCGAATCTTTGCCTCTTTGAATCGCGCCAGGCAACCGCGTTTGGATTCACCCGAGCCGAAAACACCTATCGATATCACGACATATCGGGGCGCTAACGTGGCACTGGCGGTGACTGACAGGGAGAGCGCGCGTCAGCGCGACCTTCCGGGCCATGTGACGGTCTACTATGTAATCGCGCTGGCGTTGTATACGCAGTCGTCCTATCGGGAAGTGTTGCGTTGCCTGCTGGAGGGAATCCAGTGGCTGGCGCGACCGTCGGCGAGTATCAACGTGGCCGGCAACTCAGGCATCTCACAGGCGCGCACGAGGCTGGGATGGGAGCCTTTGCGGCATCTGCGCGACCAGGTAGTGAAGCCGATTGCAGTGGCGGCGACGAAGGGCGCATGGTATCGCTCGTGGCGTCTGGTGAGTATGGACGGGAGCACGCTGGATATCGCCGACGAGAAGGGCAATGACGAAGCTTTCGGCCGCCCCGGAGCGAGCCGGGGCAAGAGCGCGTATCCGCAGATCCGTTTCGTGTCATTGGTGGAAAACGGTACCCATGTCCTGTTCGGCAGCCGAATGGCGGACTACGCTACCAGCGAGATCGCACTGGCAAAAACTATATTGCCCAGTCTCAGCAAGGGCATGCTGTGTCTGGCGGACCGCGGCTTTTTCGGATTCGAGATGTGGGAGCAGGCTGCGGCCACGGGCGCCGACCTGCTGTGGCGTGTCAGGAAAAGCATTCTGTTGCCGTGCGAAAAGCGACTGCCGGACGGATCGTGTCTGAGCCGCATCTATCCGTCGCAGCAGGACCAACGGCGCGGCCGTAACGGAGTCGTGGTACGGGTAATCGAATACCGACTGGAAGGAGTCGAAGGGGCTGAGCCGTTATATCGGCTGGCAACCACGATCCTCGACCGCGAACGAGCACCAGCCACGGAACTGGCAGCGCTCTATCACGACCGCTGGGTAATCGAAACTGCGCTCGACGAACTCAAGACTCATCTGCGGGGCGCACGGATCGTGCTGCGCAGCAAGACGCCGGATCTGGTACGGCAGGAATTCTACGGTCTGCTGATGGCGCACTTCGCCATCCGCGGACTGATGCATGAAGCGGCACTGGACAGCGGAGAGGATCCGGACCGGTTATCTTTCCTACACGCCGTGCGCGTTGTCCGTCGCAAGATGCCGCCTTCGGCACTATTTCCCCCTCGGGACCGGAAGAAATTTCATAAGACCGTCCTGAAGGAGATACTCGACGAGCGCGCCGCCTCCAGCCGCAACCGGCGGAATCAGCGCGGGGTCAAGCGAAAAATGAGCAACTTTCCTCTCCGGCGCCGCTATAAGCGCTCAGTTCCCGTCGATATTTGCTCGGCCATCAGGATCGTTAAGTGACTAGTATTGAGTCTAAGGTAGTCTAAGGTGGCTTACGAAGCTGCGCATCCCCCGAAGGAGAAAAATCAATTACCCCGTTTGGGGGAGATGTATTCGACTCCGGGCCTAATTCACCAAGCAGGGCCTGCGCAGGAAACGCTGAATGGAGCACACGGTTTCGCACGGAGTCCCCTTCGTGCGCCATTTTCGAACTTTTCCGGCCGGTCCGCGTATTAGCTTTGCCAGACCTGGCGCGCCGTGTCGGCCACCAGCTTTAGCTTGTCCCACTGCGTCTGCTCCGTGACGAGGTTGCCCTCCATCACGGAGGCGAAGCCGCACTGCGGACTCAGCGCCAGATTTTCCATCGGCACGTACTTCGACGCCTCTTCGATTCGCCGGATGAGGCCTTCGGAAGTCTCCATCTCCGGCCGCTTGGTGCTTACCAGCCCGAGCGCGACGGTCTTCCCGGCTGGAATGAAGCGCAACGGTTCGAATGTTCCCGAGCGCTCATCGTCGAACTCCAGCAATAACCGACAGAGATGTACAGGTTCTCGAAAACTCGGTGCGAGCCTACGGGGAGTTTGCGTTCGGCAGTCACGTGCGGGCGCTAGTCAAGGTTGAACAGCAATCTGAACAGCATTCGCGCTGTTCAGAAAAACGCTCCAAAAACTCAATGGATTCGGTGGACGAAAATGAGGCAGCAAAAACACTAAGATCCCTGTTTACAAAGGATAGCCATTTTGGGAAGCTGGCATTCTACCACTGAATTACTCCCGCTCAGAGAGCCATTTCGAGTATCGCAAAATCAAGTAATTGCGTGCAAGAGCAACTTCAATCGCACCAGACGGCAAGTTTCATCCTAGCCTACTAAGGAACTTCCGCCGCTCACGCTGCTTTCTAGCGGGGCTCCAGCAAAAATATCCTTCAATCTTGGCATAATGGAAACTCACCGCTCATGCACGATCTTTCCCATTTCCGCGCTGACTTCGACCAGATTGCGCAGCGCCTGTCGACTCGCGGCGCGGTCGCCGGGCTCGACACATTTCGCGAGCTCGATCTGAAACGGCGCGCGGCGCTTACCGAAACCGAAGGGCTGAAATCCCGCGTCAATGCCGATTCCGCGGCCATCGGCAAGCTGAAGCGCGAAGGCGCCGATACCAGCACGCAGCAGGAAAATGTTCGCGCCATGAAGACGCAAATCGCCGCGCTCGATGAACAAGTGTCGACGCTGGAGGAGCAATTTCGCGACCTCCGCAGGTGGATCTTACTTCTTCTGCTGCTGCACGCCCTCGGGCAAAGGCACCACGGGAACCTGAACCTGTTGCGGCTGGCCGGCCTTGCCACCTTCGACCGGTGTCACTGTGATGGGCAACGTCCCTCCCGGCGCCGTTGGCGCGGCCTTCTGCTGCGTCGCGCCCGGCCTGACGGCTTTATCGAGCAGCGTCGGAGCAGCCTTGCTCCCGCCCCGCGTCGCCATGATCGAAAGGCTCAAGGAGGTGATCATGAACACCGCCGCGGCGCGCAACCGCGTCATTCACGAGTACGGTAACGTCGATTTCGAGATCGTCTGGGAAACGATTCAGGATCACCTGCCGCTCGCCCTGGCATCCGCAAGCTTTTCACTTCTTTGGTCGGCCGCCGGGATTTGAACCCGGGACTTCTTGCGTGCTACGATACGATGATTCGGTGGTGCTATCGACGCCACCCCAACTCAAAAAGGAGAAGCGTACATGGCTTTAGACGATGCCGGAATAATTGCCGCGGTGGCCGAGGGGCCGGAGGGGATCCTGGGCGTAATCGAAGAGAGCGCTGGCGAAGAACTCGGCTCCTGGGCGATGCAGCAAGCGCTCGCCGCTTTTGCCCCCGATCCCACACAGGAAGCTTTGACTCAAATTTTGCTGGATCTGCAAAACATAAAAAATCAGCTTTCGACGATCGAGACCGAGCTCCAGGCGATATACGAGCTGATTGATTGGGCCACGGCGTCGGCATGGGCGGGAACGTATGCACAGAACATAATTGGGCTAATGAACGGGTTGACGGGTCCGCAGACAGCCGAGCAGAATTACAACGCCATCATTGACAGCACTACTGGCGCTTACAATTCGGCGTCGGCCTTAAATGCTGCCTATTTGGGCATCTCTCCCGCGCCTAACACCCCGCCCGGTTTGCCTTTGATCACCCAGTTTATCAACGACATGCTCCGTCAGGCTGCATCCCCTGGAACCGCGGCGGGAGCCCCCACTCTCTGGCATATAACCGCCAGTATCAAAAGTTACCTGACCTTGATATTTGGCTACAGCCTGCAAGCCTATGTGCTCCTTGGTAACGCCCTCAACTATGCGGTGGCAAACCTCACTAATCCGAGCATTACGCCGCCCATTTCTCCGAACGCGCCAAGCGCACTGCAAACGCAGATGGGCGTAATCCAGACCTGGCTGACTGGCCAGATGAGTCTCTATCAACAGGTGATGCCCATGTGGCTTCAGATTCTGGACAGCCTGTCCAACGTCAATAACCAAGCAGGGGCGAAAATCGGCTGGACGAATTGGGCTAGCCTCAGCTATCAGGCGCCGCAGCCTTTCTGCTGCGCCATAAATTTTCCAAGCGCCTGGCCGGCGGGATCTAATTGGTACGCCGCTGAAATAAGCTTTGGCTCGTTTCCGGTCTCCGGGGATAACGTGAGCTCCGGCGACCCCTCGCCTGCACCGCAGTACGCCGCCAGCTATATGGGAATACAGAATGTGCCTACGCCGCCTAAACCCTGGCCGCCAGTTCCGCCTTCATCTGGATTCTGGAACCTCAGGCCTCTTCCCAACGGTAGTTTCTATCTATCCGGCAGGGACAATCAATATCTGAGTAACCTGGTTGACTGGATTCCTGGGAGTTCATGCCCGGCTTGGCCTTTACCAGTGTTGAACCAGAGCAGCCCCGTCGCAACCATTTGGCTGGTGCCTTCCGCGGCTAGCCCCGAAAGGGTGCTCATATATATGAGCTTCAACGTCAACTGGGCCGGTCTGCCCCCATATATGCAATTCGCACGGATCGGCCCGTGGGCGTATGGGACCAAAAACTTCAGCCCCACTCAAGGGGAGTATACTCAGGCCGCGTGTCCGACACCGCTCGGACTGATTTGGTACGCGGCGCCGGCTTCCTTTGTGCAGCCTCCCGTCGTGGCTGGCGACGATAGTTATCTCACAGAATGGCTAATTCAGCTACCTGGAGTGCTCAGCGGTGCGCAGTCGACCCAAGCGCCCCTTCTGACCTCACCCGTGCCAACCACCTCAAGCGGGAATTCGTGATGCACGACGGGCGAACCGGATGGACGCATTAGACAAAATCGCGTTTAAGTTAACAGAGTAAAGGAGCTTATCGCATGAGCTTTGCGACAATCGTTTCATCGATTCTTCACATTGGCGAGGACGTGGCGCCTGAAGTTGCCAGTTCGCTATTCAGCCCGGCTGCTGGCGCGCTGGTTAGCCTAGCAGGCTGCTGAAAAACTAAGTCTGCAGCCAGGGTTCGGGCAGAGCCTTGAAAAACATCGCGTTTAGAAACCCGCCAGCCGTTCGTTGGGTGACGTCTGAGGATAAGTGACCCCCTAAATTGACGCCGTGACGCCGAAGGGGTAGTTTTTCAGCAGCCTGCTAGTGCTCAATGGTATTACCAGCGCAGAGGCGAGTGGTAATACGCCCGAGCAGACCATTCAGGACCTCATCCCCGCCGCCACCGGCATCGTCAACAACGTGATGCAGGCGAAAGGCGCGAGCGTCAACATCGACCCTACCCAGCTTGAGACGGCGCTCTCGCAGATGGCCTCGGCTCTCAGTGCGTTGGCAGGCGCCGTAACCCCGACTTCTACAAGTGCGGCCCCGGCCAGTTCGGCGAGCGTGCCGACAGCCTAATCAAAGCGACGCGGCGGGCACTCCGCGCTTTTTGGGCCGCGCTCGTTTCATATCAGGCCGATTACCGATATCCGCTGTTCTGGCAGGGGCTTGAATCCCTGTTCGGAAACGACGAGGAAAGGGGCATTAGTCGGCGTCTCCGGGAACGGATTTCATACTTTCTCGCACCAGACCAGAAAATACAGCAGGAGCTTTTCGACAAAGTGAAGGCCTGTTATAGGGTCCGGTCGGAGATAATTCACGGGCGCTGGGAGGATGACCCCGATTTTGACGACCATATGTACAACACGGAGGCAATCGTCAGAACCGTTGTTCGCCATATCGCCGACAAACCGGGAATGCTCGGGGCCTTCTTATCACCTAAACGCGATGAGTTTCCTGACTGTACAATTTTCCAATCGCGACTGGCTGGGATGACAATATGCGTAAATCCTTCGCCGACCTTAGTCCGCAAATCCTTGAGTTCGCCGTTTGTAAACGGTGCCTGTTCATTCGTCGAGATCGGTGTTGAGTGAAATTCGTGCGGTGTCGGGACCGCATCTTTCCATCCATCCGATTCCATTTGCAGACGCCTGTGCGTGCTGATCGGAAGCCCGAAAAGATGGACCTTCACGCTTCACCCCGGCGCGTGACCTTCAACACCCACTCAAGAGGTACGCGCAGTTGAAGAAGATCTTCTAACGGGAGTTGATCCAAAAAGTTATACAATTCGGAGCGTTGGCTGATGTTTTGCGGGTTTGCCGTAACCAGTTCTCCATCGCTTCTCACGAATTGAAAACGCCGTGTAGCCGCTAACCAGCGCTCTTCCGGCACCTCGTTAGCTGAGGCCCATTGAGAAACGCAATCCGTTATTTTCTTCTGGAGATAATGATTCCAAGAGCGCGTAACGGATGGGTTTTCACGAAGCCGCCGCGCGAACTCATTGAACACCGCGGCTCCACTTCCATCCAGCGCTGCAAGGAGACTTCCCCTCATCGTTTCGGGTTGTTCCTCTGCGAAGGTCCGACGCCACTGAATCTGCGTCTCCTTTTCGACGGGGACGATCACAATCCCTTGCCGCTGTGTGCCCTTCGGCTCGTAGATGATTTTATCCTCCGCCTGATCATAAAGACGGACTGCGTTCTCCACCGGGAACTCAATAAATGCGCGCCAGAAATCGCGGCGGAGTCGCGGCAACGGGGCGGCATAGGACGCAAGCAATTCTGACGCAGTAACGGGCGCAAGCAGAACATCGCTACCGGAGCGCCCCTGAATCGCCACTTCGGGAATCGTGCGAACAAACTCTATGAATTTCTTGAAGCCGAGGCTGCGCTCATTGAACTCAGCGCCTTCTTTTTGCGCCTCCAGAAGAAGGCTGGCTTTTACCACCGCTCCCGGCACTGGTCCGTGCCGTTCGTCGTAAAACCGCTTAACGACCCTCAGGAACAGATTTCGAGCTCCCTCGTGGTCAAGTGCTGGCATTCCTGTATCGTAGCAGTAAAAAAAATGGCAACAAATTACTTCGCTCACCACGAATCTGCCGCGATGGGGGTGGCGTGACAGGCTGGCGTGGTTATTCTTACTGTATGGGTTGGCCGTCTATCCAAGCCCCGTGTTGGCAGGGAGTGAAGTTGGTAAGATTATCCTTTGTTCCGAACACGTGCTCTTGGCAGGCGGTCATCCAATGGTGCTTGCCGAACACGTCGTCGTACCATACTTCAACGTAAACGTAGAGTTTGAACGCCAGCAATCGGTAGAGGGTAACATCGCTTGGCGCAAGTCCCCACGGAACCGTCTTGTCAGGTGCCGGAGACGACAGGTTTGGCATCAGGATAAAGATAGGGCGTTCGGGAGTGCTCTCGGCCCGGTCTGGACTCCATTGTCCGCGCAAGTGCGCAATGCCAGGCTCCTCGCTCCACAGCAACGGTATCCTCTGCGTAACGCAGTTTATCGCTGGCGTCTTGCCGCTATCTATCAGGGAATAGGAGACATTAACGGTACTTTGGTCAATTGTCGGTTCTTGCTGGAGGGAGAAGTCTTTTATAGTCACCCACGCACGTTGGTCAATAGCGAAATTCTTGTTAGCATCGCGCCATTGGAAATACGCAATTCCAGCATATCCAGCTACGGCGAAGAAAGTCACCCAAGAAACGACAATTATCTGATAGTTGTGTCTTTTGTTTTCGTCTTGACTGGAGTTGTACTTAGTTATCAATTCTGGTGGAATATGTATGGGTGGAGGCAAGTTTTGGGGCATGCCAGCACCGTTTCCCGT
>PLEX01000088.1 GCA_003136575.1 Bryobacterales bacterium
CCACCACCCCGGCCGCCGCCGCCTCCGCCGCCAGCACCTCTGCCACCCCCGCCAGTCATCTCGGCGTCGACCTTCTTAGCCCAGGGCGACTTCGTCCGCAACTCCTGTATCTCTTGCTCCGTCCATTCCGACGGCTTCTTTTTGTTCCAGAAATCGGACGCGGCAAAGGCGTATGACTCGGCCCAGAAGGCCACTCCCGTCACGGCCGCGAAACGGAACATCTCGCGACGCCGGAAACTCGCATCAAGTTGAGAATTAACCATCCTTCAATTACACTCCAGGCGGGGCAAAAGTGCAAAAGGAAATTGTAAATTTTGGCATTTGGCCCCGGGTACCGGAATCGCCACCGCACGCGCGGTCGACCGTTCCGGGCATTGCTCGGTGACCTAATTGTTCCTGCCGTGACCTATCCTTATAGAATCCGTGCGATATCGTCTTCACATCCTCGGCGTTTCACTGATTGGCTTTGTTTTTTCAAATTGCTCCTGTTCCGAACCGCAAACGTCAGCCTCGCCATTTCAAAATCCCAAAATGCCGGTGGAACGTCGGGTGAACGACCTCGTTCGGCGCATGCGGCCCGATGAAAAACTGGGATTGTTAAGCGGTAAGCCGAACAATCGACTCGGCATTCCAGAGCTTCGGGCCGTAACGGGCGTAATGGGAGTAAGCGCGAAGGACGCATCGGGTCAAACGATCCCGGCCACGGCTTTTCCAGCCAACATCGGCATAGCCGCCACCTGGAATCCGGGACTTGCCGAACAGGTCGGCGCGGTCGTCGCGCAGCAGGCTCGCTCCATGGGGCGCGGCCAGATTCTCGGTCCTCTGATTACGGTCAGTCGTTCGCCGCTCGGCGGAGACCTGTTTGAGACTTACGGCGAAGACCCTTTTCTCACATCCCGCATCGCATCGGGTTTTATCGAGGGTGTTCAGGGTGAAGGCGCCATCGCGACGGCTATCTACGAGGGAGGCGCATTTGACAATCGGACCGCGCGCGAAATCGACTTGCGCCCACTCGAATCCGTTGTTACCGAAGCCGGAGTCTGGGCCGTCACGCCGCGGGTCAAGATCGCAGCCGACCCCTGGCCCACCCTCCTGAGATCCCAGTTGGGCTTCCGGGGGTTCGCGGTTTCGAACGGATCGGCTGAAGGCTTGTCGGCGGCCGAAATCGACGACCAGGTGCGCGGAACTCTTCGGGCCATGTTCGCCAGCGGCGTGTTCGATCATGACGCGCGGGTATCGGCCGAAATTGAAAGTGCGGCTCATCGGGCCATAGCCCGCACCGCGGCCGCCCGCAGTATCGTCCTGCTGAAGAATGAAGGCGGTTTACTCCCGGTCGACCCTGGCAAACTACGTTCCATTGTGGTCTTCGGGCCGAACGCCCCGGTGAACCGGATGGGCGGCGGCAACTACACGGTAGCCGCCCGCTATTCCGATCCGCCCCTCGCGGCGCTGCGTGCCGTCTTCGGATCGCGCCTGTTGACGGGCGGCGTTTCACCGGGAGAGGCCGCTAATGTCGCGCGCAGCGCCGATATCGCCGCCGTGTTTGCAGGTACCGGAGCGGATTCCGAAGCGGAATCCCGGGATCGCAGTTCGCTGCATCTCCCCGCGGGCCTGGATGATCTCATTAAGGCTGTGGCAAAGGCCAACCCGCACACAATCGTTGTGCTGACGAACGGCTCACCAGTCGCAATGCCGTGGATCCACGACGTTTCCGCCGTAGTCGAAGCCTGGTTTCCCGGCGAGGAAGGCGGCCATGCGATTGCGGATATTCTCACCGGAGCCGGGAACCCCTCGGGCCGTCTGCCGGTGACGTTCCCAGCCCGAATCGAAGATCTTCCGGCCCACAGCGCGGGACTCTACTCCGGCTACAGGCATTTCGACCGCGCGGGCATCGCGCCTCTGTTCCCTTTCGGCTTCGGGCTTTCTTACACGCGGTTCGAATACAGCGATATGGCTGTGCTGCCATCGCAGGTTCAACCCGGGCAGTTTGCGGAGGTGAGTGTTACCGTCCGAAACGCGGGTTCGCGGCCCGGGACCGAAACCGTGCAGCTGTATTTGCACGCCGTTCGATCGCGGTCGGCGGTCGAGCGCCCGCTGAACGAACTCCGCGCCTTTGAGCAGGTGGATCTCAAGGCCGGCGAGTCGAAGCGCGTGCGATTCACCCTGACTCCGGCCTCGACCTCCTGGTTCGACGCAAGATCTCAGGAATGGGTGCAGGATCAGGCGGAATTCGAAGTTCGCATCGGATCTTCGTCCAGGGATGTGCGCGCGACCGGCTCGCTGACAATTACGGAGTGATTTCCGCCAGTGGCTCTGAGCGCACGGGCCGCGACGCACGGCGGCATGGAGTTCCGCAACAGCTGTTTCAGCCGGTCACGGGGCGTTTACGAGGTCGCCGCACTGACAATCGCGCCGGCGATCGCGGAACCCGATGGCGCATACGAACCGCCCTTAACCGCTGTGGAGAGGCTTTCCAATCTCTGTGCGTGCTCGCCGGACAATTGGCTCAGAAACGCTGCAGGCCCTGAGACGCTGACGCTGTCGTTCGATACGGAGTTGCCCTGGTCGCGGGACTCCCCTTGGGAAACGGGGCCGCCGATCGAAGCGGAACTGCCGGTATCCGCCAGTCGTGGAGTTTCAGTATTGCCGGGAGCCGCGCTCGGTTTCGCCGCCAGTCCCGTGGTGGCGATGTTCTCGCTCGATCCCGAGTCCCCGGAGACGCCAGTGGTTCCGACGGAGCCAGATTGCCGGGTGGGTGCCGCCGGCGGACGAATATCCGCAGGCAATGCTGGCACTGGATTTGGGTGCACTCTCATCGTAATGTATTGTCCGAAAACGGCCCGGGCAAAACCCTCCGCTCTGATCGTACTACACCTGTATGGACGTCGTCCCGGGGCGGACAGCGGCGTCCGATACCGGGCCGACACCACCGCTGCTATTCACTCAGTGGGAGTGAACAAGCGTTTTTCTCACTCTGATCTGCGGCGAAAGGAATTTGGTCAACGGCCGACCATTTTTTGCAACTGTTCGGGGTACCGCGCTCCCTGCACCGCGATCCCCGATAAGGCCTCGGTAATCTCGCTGAGGTCGTTGGCCGTCAGTTCAACCGACGCCGCACCGATATTCTCTTCAAGNNCTTCCGTCTCGCGATTTCTCCGAGAGAATCGACCATCCCTTGATTTGCCCTGCGGGCATCCGGCGTAAACCGAGGCACAATATTGCGGAAATCAGTGCTGTCGAACGTGGTGCTCTCCGTAATTGCGCCGGTCAGGAAACCCTTACCCAGCGGGCTGAACGGAACAAAGCCAATCCCCAGTTCTTCGAGAGTCGGCAGAATTTCCCGCTCCGGTTCCCGCCACCAAAGAGAATATTCGCTCTGCAGCGCGGTCACGGGCTGAACGGCGTGAGCGCGGCGAATCGTTCCGGCCGCCGCTTCGGACAGGCCGAAGTGTTTGACCTTGCCTTCCGCCATGAGATCTTGGACGGTCCCGGCGACATCTTCGATTGGCACGGCGGGATCGACACGGTGCTGATAGAACAGATCGATGACGTCGGTATTCAGCCGTTTGAGCGACGCGTCGGCCACCGCCCTGATTCGCTCCGGCCGGCTGTTCAGACCCTTGGTCGGTACTCCATCCTCGAAGCCGAATTTGGTTGCGATCACGGTCTTCTCCCGAAAAGGCGCAAGCGCCTCACCCAGGAGTTCTTCGTTGGCGAACGGACCGTAGGCCTCGGCAGTATCGAAAAATGTCACGCCGAGGTCGAAAGCGGATCGGATCAGCGTAATCGCTTGCTGTTTCTCGGTCGCCGGACCGTAGCCGAAACGTAGCCGAAACTCAGTCCCATGCAGCCAAGACCGATGGCGGAGACTTCAAGTCCGCCGCTTCCTATTTTGCGTTTCTGCATCGTCCTCTCCCTTGGTCCCCAGCCCGGAATTGCGGGTCACGCCGCCCCTCCGGCCACGACGCTCGTTCGATCCAGTCCGGCCGCGCGCCCGCTAGCGTCGGGGAACGGGCCCGGAACTCCGCGTTTGCCGATCCGTAGCCGGCCGGGCGGCGCTCGTGCTGCCGTACGTAAAGTATCCGAATACCACGCCGCCAGGCGTCGTAACATCCACTTGCGCCAGGCCGGACTCAAACGCAACCGGCGAGACGGCGATGATCGTCGTATCGTTGACCACAGTGAAGCTCTGCGCGTTCACTCCCGCAAATGTCACACTCGTTGTCCCGGTGAAGCTGACTCCGGTAATCGTCACCTTCGTGCCGCCGGCTATCGGTCCCGATGCCGGGCTGATACTCGTGAACACTGGCGCCGAGACGTAAGTGTAAAGCAGATTGTTGGGATTGCTGCCGGCCGCCGTGGTGACAATTACACTCACCGGCCCGACCGCCGTTCCGGCCGGTACAGTCGCGGTCATCGACGTGGAACTGTTCACCGTAAAGTTGGTCGAAGGCACTCCGCCGATAGACACCTGCGCCGTTCCATCGAAGTTCGTACCGGTAATGGTTATAGTGTTGCCACCCGACAACGGTCCCGTGCTCGGGGTCACGCTGCTGACCGTCGGCGGCAGGATCGTCACGCCCGGCAGAACGATCGGAAAGGTGACCACGTTGCTGACGAACAACTGTTGCGCAATCGTCATCTGCGAATTTATATTCGTCGCCAGGCTGGTGTTCAACGCGAATTCCACGTAATAGACGCCCACCAGGTTCGGCACCAGCGTGACAGTCATCGGCGTCGCCACGATGCCCTGTACCAGGATCGAATCCACGAAAACCGCCGGCGGATTCGTGTTCCCGCCGCGATAAATAAAGCCGGTATCGATGTTGCTTGGGTTGGTCGGTCCGAGACCGGTGGCAAACGTATACAGCGCTTCGCCGGGTGCGGCAGGGTTTTCCAGTGTGACCGGAAGATTGGCCGGGGCGTCGCAGCAGGTGGCAGGCTGGTAAACCGTCAGGCTGACGTTCGCGCCCTGCGTGTTAGCCACGATTGTCGTCGAGAACTGATTAATATTGATTCCCTCTCCGGCCGGACCGTCGAGGTAGGAGTAGAAGATGATGCGGTTGAACTCGTTGTTGACAACGGCATAGACATAAGGATCCGGGCCGGAATTGATCAGGTTGACCAGTCCCGCGGTCACGGTCGCGATCGTATCGTTGGCGCCTTCGGTATACGAATAATTCGTTCCGCCGAAATAGATCGCATGGGTAAAACCGTTTCCGGTGGTTCCCAGATAGTTTGAAGTCAGCGTAAGGGCGGTTCCGCTTTGCACACTGGCGACCGTGTAGAGCCCCCCCGAAATTACGATCGCGCCTCCAACCATGCTCTGCGTCCACGCCGTTCCCACGCCGGTAACGGTGTTGGTGTTGATAACCACGTCGATGTTCCCGGCGTTGTACATTGTCGCATTCGGCCCGATCTGGATTGTGGCGGTGTCGCCGACCTGCGCAATTCCGTTGACGTCGCAAATGTCGAAAGCCGCCGACGAGCCGTGGTAAACGATGCCTGGCCGGGGATCGTTACCCGGCTCCGCGAACAGGCCGGGATTCTGTGGAACGATTGTGACGGCGATCGGCGTAGTCGCGGTCACTGTGCCATCGGCATGCGCGGTGCGGAGATAAAGACTCACGCTGGTACGGTCCGTGAAATCCAGCGGCATCTGCGCGTTAATTTGGGTCGGCGAAACATAGAGCAGCGGCGCACGCGTGCCATCTATATAAAGGATGCAATTGTTCATCTCGAACGGCAGATACGTCTGGGAAAAATCGGCCGATCCGATCGAATCGCAGAGGTTGGTTCCGCCAAGCTGAATCAGCGTGCCCGACGCCACCTGAGTCGGGTTTTCGAGGTAGATATTCAGCGTGGTCGCAGCGGCGGTCCCAAGAATCGTGGCGCCGGTCGAAGCCGTGACGGAATAGGTTACGTTGCCGCCGTCCGCGCCGGGTACCTTTGCCGTCAGAACGATTTCGGAATTGGTAATATTCAGCGACGCAGTGACGTTGGTGTCGGTCTTGTTGATCTGAGTGACAAGATCCTGAAGTACCGTCGAAAGCGTATCCGCGGTTACCATCGTATGTGTATAGCTGGCGGTTGTAACCGTGCAATCCGGCGGTCCGCCCGTGCATCCGATCTTGATGGTAATCGTGTTATTCGCCGTGATGGTCCCGGAAAACGTAATCGATCCCGTGGCGTTGATTGAGAGGCTGGCGGCGTTTCGCACGGCGTTGAGAGGGATGTTCCCGACGCCCGGCGTGTGAACCAGAACACGCCGGTTGTAGGTATCCGTCACATACAAATTCAGTCCGTCGTATGCGATAGCCGCGGGGTTTTCAAAAGCGTCCGTGCCGTCGGGATTGTCGCCGGTGTTGTCGCTGTACTGGTCGGGCTGTCCCAGGATGATGTCGGCGGCCGCTCCATTTCCGGTGGGGAAGGTATTGAAAATCAGCACGCGGTCGTTGCCGCCATCGGCGACGAACAATCGTGTTCCATCCGAAAACGCAAAACGCGGAAAGGAGAGGGTTTTTGCGCAGCGCTCAGGATAGAGCAAAGTGCCGGTAACGGCGTCGGAACCGTTCGATTGGCATAGGACAGGCGTAACATCGGTAGGATTATTATCCGCGTCGACGGCGGTCGTATTGATCGTGAAGCTGTTATTGGTGTTCGTGCTGACCAGATCCGGCTGGCCGATAACGTAATCGCAGGGTGCGCCGTTGGTGGTCGGGATGGCCCGCCACACCATGACGCGATTCTCCGCAAGATCGGCAACGAAGAGTCTTGTGCCATCGGTCGTCACGGAAACCGGCGTCTGCATCGTGCTGGCCGTAGCCACACCGGTTTCCTGACTCAGATCGGGCTGGACGAAAGCCGTGAAGCTGGTCTGTCCGAGCACCAGATCGGCCGGAGCGCCATTCGTGGTCGGGATCTTGTTGTAGATCATAATCCGGTCGTCGAAAGTATCTGCGACGTAGAGCTTGCCGCCATAAATCCACACACCGGACGGCGCGCGCAGCGACGTTTGAGAAGGCGAAACGGCGGCGTTGGACGTGAAGTTGGGCTGCCCTACCACCACATCGGCCGGTTGGCCGTTTCTGGTTGGCAAGTGCAGCCAGATCAAGACGCGGTTGTTGTCGGTGTCGGCAACGGCGAGCACGGTTCCGTCCGTGGCGATCCCCGTCGGATTGTGAACGGAACCGGCCGTCACGTCATTCGTAAACGTGCTGAAATTGGGCTGGCCCAGCACCAGGTCGGCGGTGCCGCGGCAAACGCCGCAGGTGCTTCCGGCGATGTCGGGCAAATCGGTCAGCGACGGATAGCTGGGGATGTCTGTATAACGAAGGATGCGGTTATTGTTCGGCGTCGCGCCGAGCCTGTTGGAATCGATTACCCACAAGACGCCGTTCGCGTACGCGATGCCGCTGGGGGAGCCCAGCAGAATGTTGGATGCGCCGAAATCGTTACTGGTGAAATTAGTTTGGCCTATAACCAGGTGGGCGGCCTGTCCGGTATTAAAAGCCGTCACCTGTCCGGTGGCGGTCTGAGCGTTCGCGCACACTGCGACGCCCGCGCACGCCAGAAAGGCCTGCAAAGTAAGGGCAAAAAACGACTTCATCTTTAAAAGGAATCCATTAGAACGGGCGATTGAATCTCTGTTGAGTATAGCAAGCGCTACAGACGCGCCGGAGACCGGTCTGGGTTTCGGGAACATAAGATTGCTAAACTCTCGGCATGGCCGATCTGGCGATGGAAATTACGCCCGCGGAAGTGGCGGCAGGACTGAACCGTGGCGAACATATTCGGCTGATCGACGTCAGAGAACCGGAGGAGCACGCCATCTGCCACATCAAGGGCGCGCAACTGATTCCCATGCGGACCATTCCGCAGCACCTTCAGGAACTGGATGTCGACGACGCTTCGGGCGAGGTCCTTTGCGTCTTTTGTCATCATGGCGTCAGGAGTTTGAGCGTGGTCGACTGGTTGCGGCGGCAGGGTGTCGAAAACTGCCAAAGCATGACCGGCGGCATTGATCGCTGGAGCCTCGAAATCGACCCGCAAGTGCGCCGATATTAATGCAACTGTGACTTTTAGTCACAGGGGGATCGGCTTGCTCTTCTCCAAAGGCTTCAAGACACGCCTGTAGTTGACGCCGGCTGGGGTTTCCGAACTGCTATCGGGCCGCAGCCTCCGGAAAAGTACTCCCGCCGTCGTCTTGGCCGTTTGGGCTTTTGCTTTGACGACACGGGAACAGTACGTCCAGACGGATGACAATTGTGTTGCATAAAGGGTCCTTTCTGCAACAGGAAATCACGGTGCGCAGAAGCGGGGGTCAACGCCGTCTACGTGGCACGGCTATCTCCACGGCCCGCGCCTGCGGATTCCCATATAAATTACCAAAAGAGCGATCAGCCCCCCGATCACTGCTGCCATCGGATTGTGGTGCATGCTCCATTATATGCCGCCTCAGGCCGCAGAGGTGCTCACGTCTCGCAAAAAGGGTAAGTTTTGAGAAGGATTTTCTAACAGACAAAATCACCCCGATCCAAGTTGCACCCCTAGTTCCTAGTGCTCTCTCAATTTCATCCGCGCCCAACCTGATGAGCATCCGCGTACCTTCCAGCAGATCCAAAAAACTCTAACTGTCTTTTGCCGCCGCGACCGCCCGCGCTTCCCGCAGCACCCGGCGAGGAGGCTTTTTTTCCAAAGAGCGTGACGACGACTGCCGAACCGTGGTAAAAGGCTACGATGGAAGGAGGGTAAACAACATGGCAACTCTCGATTGGTCCCAATGTCCCGCCGTGGAGAGCATTCCCGGCAAGGTAAGCGGCGCGTGGGTCTTTAAGGATACGCGGATGCCGGTTTCGATTGTCTTTGAAAACCTCGAAGCCGGGGCCACCATTGACGAGATCATGGAGTGGTTTCACCTGAAGCGGGAGCAGATCGTCACCGTTCTTGAATTTGCGGCGCGAAGTCTCGACCCATTTCCCCCGCCGCAGGCTGCGACGACATCAACGGTAAATGCTCATCCTGCTTGACCACAGTACGCCAGCCCCACTTCGGTACGCGCTGAAAGGCCATGTGGTCGTTGAGACGATTGAACGTGGATGGGAGAGGCTTGTTAACGGGGCCTTGCTCGAAACCGCCGAAACCGCAGGGTTCGAGGTGTTCATCACGGCAGATAAAAACATCCGATACCAACAAAATCTGACGCGCCGAAAAATCGCCATCATTACGCTTGGAAACGCTCAGTGGCCGGTGTTGCGCCGCTACGTTGACCGCGTGGTTGCCGCCGTCGATGTGGCAGTTCCGGGCAGCTATGCAGAGGTGGAAATTCCCTTCCAGTAAAAAACGCCGCTGACCTGTCCCTCTACGACCCGGGGTGGCCTTTTATGGAGTCAGCCTGCTCGTAAGAGCCGACAACAGGTTAAAGAAAAACCAGCCCGTATCCAGCCCCCGGTAATCCATAACGAAGACCTTGGGAGCGCCGTGAGATTCACACACACCGACACCGTCGAGGTAAGGCTGGTAGCGAACAACGTGGTTCAGGGGAATGCGTAGAGTTTTCTTTTGTCCACCAAAATAGACCGTCCGCGTGGTGATCAACATTTCGCCGACATCGAGTGGCAACAGGCCGGAGACTTGATGCCCCTGAGAGCCGCCGATATGGTAATAAATCCCTCCCCCGACCGGTAGGCTGAGACCACCGAAGGTTCTCGTATGTGTGGAGACGGTTCGTTCTTCGGCTAAGGTGACCTTCCCGGCGGTGAATATGGGAACCTCTCCCGACTGAAGATTGAATTGCATATAACCAGCGCCGTCGTAAATAGGATTGAGGCCGTGAAGAACCTGCCAGAGGATGAGGCTCATATCCAACTGGGGCAGGCCGAACCATCGTCGCGTGGCGAGTTCGCCGTTGTTGATGTATTGTTGAATGCCCCACCCTTGAAGGATGGCGAACACACGCCGGTAATCGTCTTGCGAAACGGGGGATTGCAATGCGATCTTCCCTGCCGCGTCGTCTGCTGCTTGGAGCAGCGTTTCGTGAAACTGCTGGAAAGGCAGCTGGTTGTCCGTTGCGAGCTGGCGGGCCTCAGTGTCGAGGTCAGAAAAGCTCTTGCCCGCCAGAGTTCCGTTGAGCGCCAGATCATATAGCGTTTTTTTCGCGCCCTCAGCTCGCTCGGTACAAGCCGGGTGCCGGTTTTGTAGCCAGCCCGCCTTCTCGCCGCACAGATCACACTGACCCATAGATTTACAATCATAAGCCGTCCGGTGTTCCTTCCCACCCGGATCGGATTACGATAGGACAAATGGACGACGGCGTCATTCTCGAAGTCTCGGAAGGCTATATTTCAGTTTGCTTTGGAGTGTGTTTCTGGACAGACGCCAAAGGTCTGATGATCCTCGAAGAGGATTACAGGGTCGGCGGCGAGGTCTGGCGAGTACACAAAAACGATCCCGATCCGTATCCGTCACGTCCTCACGCGCACTGCATCGACGGCTGTCGAAGGTTCGTAGGCTGCAAGCTTCATTTAGGGACTCGCCAGCTATTCGCGCCCAACAACAAGCCGCTCGACAGGTTCTTGGACCAACGGCAATTTGACCGGCTGATCGAACTCGTCCGACCGAAGTTTCCGGGCGTGATGCTGCCTTTGCTGATTTAACTTTTATTGTAGGTTTGGGTTGAACAGCGCTCGGGTCTTAACCGGAAGGGCCGCTAAGAATTCGGAAACGAGGCTTTCGAGATGCACAAACTGTTTTTGTGGCTCCCACACCCGACGGTCTTTTTTGAACTCCATTCTCTTCATGGTCATGTGCGCAAGCCGCCAGTCTAGCTGATCACGATAATCTTGAAGCCATGACGGCGCCGTGAGGAGCTTTTGGAGAGGCTCAGGCAATTGTGTCTTATCCGGAAGGTAGTCGGTTACAAACACATCTTCAAATTTGCTATTCGTCGGGTCAATGCGCGGGTAGAAGAAATCGAGTAGCAGCCGCATATGGATTAAGCAAGATTCTCGGACCATCGCATCGACTAGGCCATTGTCGTTTTGCTGGCCCCACCTCGACACGGCAAGTCGAAATCTATTGATCTCAAAGCTTAAGTGTTCATGGAGCATCTCATTTAATTGGGGCTGTGTCGGCGGCGTTCTTTGAACAGTGCTCATGAGAATAATTGTCACAAACTGTCCGTAGCCACCGTGTTTCGCAAAGGGTAAGTCTTGCATCATTGCCGAAAGGCCTGTAAACATTGGGTCCTGAACGTTGCAAATGTCAGGCGCAAAAATGAGGGCAAAACGGGCCAGAAGCAGCACCGGTGCTGGTCTTTGGCCAGTTGCAGAACTCTGTGCAGAAGTTCAGCGATGTTTCCGGGCCTGTCCGGCCCAACGAATCTCCCGGCGGTCTTTCGCCAGCCGTGACCTTGCCAGTAGGCGCGGGGCGGCTGGTCATCCCAGCAGCGCGGTGAACTCATCAACGGTAACCCCGGCGCCACGGAAGATCGCTCGCAACGTGCCGCGATCCAGTGCCTTATGATCCGGAACCACGACCTGCGCAAATGGTCGGTCGCGCCGCAGCACCATGTGGCTCCCTTCCTGTCGGCGCAACCGAAAGCCCGCCTTCCCCAGCGCCCTTGTGCATTCCCGGCCCGATACGCATGGAAGCTTGCTCACACCGCAACCAGCAGCGTATCGAATTGCTCGTCGGGAATCGGCAGGTGATCTTCCTCCAATACCGCGACGTAAAGTCGAATCGCCTCGCGAATCTGGCTAACAGCCTCCTCGCGGGTCTTGCCTTGGCTCACGCAGCCCGGCAGACTCAGGCATTCGGCCACCCAAAGCCCATCCTCGCCCTTGAAAACGACCGCTTGTCTCATTTGCCCCCATCATAACCCGACAGTGTAGGCGTCTCCCGAAAACTTGCCGGATTTTCAACAGAAACCACCATAGGTCGCCAACAAAGAAATAGGGACGTAGTAGTACAGCCGCTCCGCAAACGCCGGCCCGCCGTAAATCCCCACGAGATGATCGCGCCACGCTACCAGGAACCGTCGATCTTCGCGCCCCCCAGCACTGAAAACCGAAACGAAAACAGCGCCAGGATCGAGACTCTCACACGATACAGCAGTCCCGCCGCGAAGCCGTGGTGCTTGGAGAGAAACGCGGCCGTTCCCGCTGCATGATCGCCATCGAGAGCGCTGCCCGACATAGGCGACGGCGTCGTGTTGTGCTGCGCCGCGATCCCGCTGAGAACAACAAGCTTGCGGTTGGAACTTCGCACGCGCGCGCAGAGTTCGATGTCGCTGCCGTAGTTTCCGTAACGTTCGTCGACATGGCCCATGGCTCGCAGGAACGCGGCACGAACCATGATGGCCGCGCCCGAAACGCATTCCGCCACGATTTCAGCGCCGCCCGCAACTGCCGGCCGCGGCGTCGGATCGGGGTCGGACGGGGTCGGGAGCGAGCGAACCTGCGGACCGTTCAGAAGCGGGCAAACGGCAGCTACGTCCGGGCGTTTGTCGAGAAACTCCGCGAGTGCAACCACGGCGGACCGACTTATGCGGACATCGTCGTGCAGAAGAAGGACGTAATCGCGATCGGCGGCCCGGATGCCGATGTTCAGCGCCCGCGTGAGGCCGAAATTGCGGGGAAGGCGGCTGAAGCGTACGTCGGGAAATTCGTCGTCGAGGCTGGCCGATCCGTCTCGGGAGCCGTTGTCGACCACCAGGATCTGGAAATGCCCGGCCGTCTCCGCAGACGCCTGCGACGGGGAAACTGACACACCGGACGACACGGCGGGCGAGCGGTCCGGCACGGCGGGTTCCTCGTGCAGCGCGGCGAGCGATTCCCGCAACTGCTTCTCGCGATTGAACGAAACGATCACGACGGAGATCGCGCCTGGCCCGATCTTATTTGTTTCCATAGGTCACCTTACCTAATAGAACAGGACGACTCGCGCCGGTCGCACTCGGCAAATTGCCTGGCAGCCGGCGCCAGGTCCGAAACGCCAAAATTGCGAAGGCGATTGCCTCCTTCGCATCGGGATCCACGCCGAATTCCGCGCTGGTCGTCACTCGGCAAGCGGGAAGGAAAGCCTCGATCTGCACCATCAGCTGGCGATTGTGTGCGCCGCCGCCCGATACGATCACCTCTTCCGTGCCCGGCGCAAAGCTTTCGATTCCCATGGCAATCGTCGCGGCCGTGAAGGCGGTAGCTGTGGCCACAAGGTCCGGGATGGGGTAACCCGACTTCGTCAGCATCCGGATAAAATCTTTTCCATATTGCTCGCGGCCGGCCGTCTTGGGCGGCGGCGCAGCGTAATAATCGGCCCTCAGCAGCTTTTCGAGCAGTACCCGAACGAGGTACCCCTCCGCCGCCATCTCGCCGTCGCGATCAAAAGGTTCCTTGCCGTTAGTCCCGAGTGTGACCAACTGGTCGATCACCATATTGCCCGGCCCGGTATCGAACGCGATCACGTCTTCCGGTGCGGCGTTGCGCGGCAGCACGGTGATGTTGGCGATGCCCCCTATGTTCAGGGCCACGCGGGATCTATTCGCGCTTCGGAACAGCATGTGGTCGACGAAGGGCACAAGCGGCGCGCCATGTCCGCCGGCCGCGATGTCCCGGGTGCGGAAATCGGAGACGACGGGAATACCCAGTCGTTCTGCAATCACGCAGGACTCACCGATCTGGAGCGTGTTGGCGTTGGCTCCACGGCCCTGATGGTAGATCGTTTGGCCGTGGCTTCCGACGAGTTCGACGGATGCGAGCGGGACCTTCGAACGGCGGCAGGTTTCGACGACCGCTTTCGCGTAAAGTTCGCCTAGCTCGAAATTGAGTTGCGAGATCGTGGAGGTACGGCACTCAGTATTGGAGACGGCGAGTATTCGCTCGCGAATTGCGACTGAGTATGGGATGCTCGCATGCGCGACGGTTTTTACGGACCGGGCGGAAATATCGGCGATGGCCACGTCGATGCCGTCGAGCGACGTGCCGCTCATGATTCCGGCTACGCGCATGGGCAGGCTCCTTTGTGGGTTTTGTGGGGCAGGCGGTTCCGCCTGCCGATGTGTATCTGGCCGATGTGTATCCGGCATGGACAGGTCATATCGCCCGCACGCCCCCGGCGATGATCGTCTCCAGATTATCCGAAGTCCGCACCAGCAGAAACCCGTTAACGTCCAGACCAGCCGTCACGCCGCGGATCCTGCCATCCACCTCAACAGTCTTACCGAGCGGCCAGGTGGAGGATTCCTCGAAACGCCTCAAAATCTCCCGCTTTCCTTTTTCCACCAGCAGCGATGAATACCGCAACGATTCGGCGACGATTCGCTCGGCCAGAGAATCCTTCGCGTATTCCCGGCCCGTTTCAATGCGCAGCGACGTCGCGATTTCGGAAAGATCCTCGGGGAAGGCGATTTGGTTCACGTTGAGGCCGATTCCCGCAATGAGTGCTCCTTCGACGGCCTGCACCAGGATTCCCGCAACTTTGCGTTCGCTGAGCATAACGTCGTTCGGCCAACGCAGGTCGGTGGATGCCTGCGCGATATCGTTGACCGCGCGCTGCACGGCGAGGCCAAGCGCCATTGTCAGAACGGGCATCGTATCGGACGCAATCGGCAGACGCAGAATGATGGAAAGGTAGAGTCCGCCGGTGTCTTCCGAATGCCAGGTGTGGCCCTGACGGCCGATGCCCGCGGTCTGCAAATGGGCCATAACCGCCGTGCCGTGAGGTTCGCCCTGCGCGGCGAGGACGGCCGCGTCCTTCATGGTGGAAGTGGTCCTCTGAAGCCGGACGATCATGTCAGCTCCAAGCGGAAGCTGATATCCACGGCCGGCGCGGAGTGGGTGATGGCGCCAACGGAGACGAAGTCGGTGCCCGTTTCGGCGTAGAGACGGACGGTGTCGAGCGTAATGCCGCCGGAGAGTTCCACCTTCGCACGGCCGGCGATTCGCGCGATCCAATCCCTGGCTTGCGCAGGCGTGAGGTTGTCGAGCAGCAAGTGATCGGCGTTCCAGGCGAGGGCTTCGTCGAGTTCCGCGAGGGTGCGGACTTCGATTTCGATGGCAAACGACGATGCCGCGCGGGCATTGGAGATCGCCTGGCGAACGCCTCCGGCAGCGGCGATGTGGTTGTTCTTGATCAGAATGGCGTCGTAGAGACCCATGCGGTGGTTGACGACGCCCCCGGCCGCAGTCGCGGCTTTTTCCAGTTGGCGCAGGCCCGGCGTGGTCTTACGGGTGTCGAGAACGCGGCAGTTCGTGCCTTCGACTTCGGCCGCGTATTGGCGGGCCATCGTGGCAACTCCGGAGAGGCGCTGGAGAAAGTTCAGGACGGTGCGCTCGCATTCGAGCAGAGTTCGGGCCAGGCCGCGGACCGTGGCTATGGGCGTGTTCGCCGCGAGGTTTTCGCCGTCGGCGTGGTGGAGTTCGAGAGCGTCAACGCCTCCGCGGGCTTCGTAGATTTCGCTGAGGACGGTCGTGCCCGCCAGAGTTAGTGGCTCGCGCGCGAGGAAGGTTCCGGTGGCCCGTCGGTCCGGGGCTACGCACGACGTTGTGGTGACGTCGCCTGTGCCGATGTCTTCGGCGAGAGCGAGCTGGATGATAGGGATCATCGGCGGGAAGCGTCACGCGGCATGGAGGTTGTCCTGCACCTTCTTCAACTGGGAATCGTATTCGGCGCGCTTCGTGCGGATGGAGTCGACCACCTTCTGCGGCGCTTTGCCGAGAAAAACCTCGTCGGAGAGTTGACGGTCGGAGTTCGCGATATTCTTTATCAGCTGGTCGCGCTCCTTTTCGAGGCGCTTGCGCTGGGCTTCCATCTGGCACTGCGGCACGTCGAGAGAGACAGTGAATCCCGACATGGATTTCACCGCGCCGGTTTTTGGCGTTACACCGGCACGGATAGTGACGCCGGCGAGCTTTTGTATGGCGAGCGTGTGGGCGGACACGTCGACACCCGAGATGAGGCCTTCAATCGTCATCTTCGGGTCGAGGCCGAAATCGGCGCGAAGGTTGCGCAGGGCGGTGATGACGTCCTGCAATTGCTGGATTTCGCGCTCGGCGTCGGGATCGTTGCGGGATTTGAGATATTGCGGGAAGGCGGTCAGCGAAATGGATTTGCCTTCCGCGCCGCCCAACCGGTGCCAGAGCTCTTCGGTAAGGAATGGCATGACCGGGTGGAGCAGGCGCAGCGCGCTTTCAAAGGCGGCCAGCAGATTGCGCCAGTCTTCGTTGAGTCCAGAGCCTTCGGTGAAACGAAGCTTCTTGAGTTCGACATACCAGTCGCAGAATTCGTTCCAGAAGAAACGCCAGACGCTCTGGGCGGCTTCATGGTAGCGGAATTGCTCGATGGCTCGGTTGGATTCTTTGGCGCACTCGTTGATGCGGTGGAAGATCCAGCGGTCTTCGAGGGGGGCGTCGACACCAGGAACCCAGGCATTCAGATCGTCCGCCATCCATGGCTCGACGCCGCACCTGTCCATATTCATGAACAGAAAGCGCGATGCGTTCCAGATCTTGTTGGCGAACGCGCGCGAACTGTCCAGACGGTCGGGACTAAATACGATATCGGTGCCGGGAGCAGCGCCAGTCAGCAGCGCCATGCGGACGGCGTCCGTGCCATATTCCTCGGTCACGACCAGCGGATCGATCACGTTGCCCTTCGTCTTCGACATCTTCTGCTTATCGGCGTCGCGAACGAGGCCGTGGATGTAGACCTGGTGGAACGGCACGTCGCCCATGAACTCGATGCCGAGCATCGCCATGCGCGCCACCCAGAAGAAGAGAATGTCGAAGCCGGTGATCAACGTAGTGGTCGGATAGAAGTTTTTCAGATCCTCGGTCTGATCCGGCCAGCCCAGCGTTGAGAACGGCCAAAGGCCCGAACTGAACCAGGTATCGAGCACATCGGGGTCCTGCCGGAGCGCGCCTCCGCACTTCGGACATTCGGTTGGATCTTCGCGTGCTATGACGACCTCGCCGCAGGCGTCGCAATACCAGACGGGAATGCGATGCCCCCACCACAACTGGCGCGAAATGCACCAATCGCGGATGTTGTGCATCCACTCGTTCCACGTTTTGAGCCAGACTTCGGGGACGATTTCAATGCGCTTTTCGTCGACCGCCGCGATGGCTTTTTCGGCGAGCGGTTTGGTGCGAACGAACCATTGCTTGGAAACAAGCGGCTCGACGATGCTCTTGCAGCGCTGGCACTTGCCGGGATTGACGGTGTAATCTTCGACGCGTTCGAGCAGGCCGAGGGATTCGAGATCGGCCACGATGCGCTTGCGCGCGTCGTAACGGTCGAGCCCCGCGTAAACGCCGCCGTTCGCGGTGATTTTCGCGTCGCGGCCGATGACTTCGATCAGCGGCAGTGAATGGCGCTTTCCGGCTTCGAAGTCGTTCGGATCGTGCGCGGGAGTGATTTTGACGACGCCGGTGCCGAATTCGGGGTCGGCCATTTCATCGGGAATAATCGGGATCTCGCGATCCATCGGGGGCAGACGCACTTTGCCGCCGTGGAGATCGAGATAGCGTTCATCACGCGGGTTGATGGCGACTGCCGTGTCGCCGAGCATCGTCTCGGGACGAGTGGTGGCGACAGTCAGGAAGCGATCCGTACCGATGACCGGATACTTGATGTGCCACAGGCTGCCGGGCATCTCTTCATGGATGCTTTCGAGATCCGAGATGGCCGTATTGCAGCTCGGGCACCAATTAACCATGTACTCGCCGCGATAAATGAGACCGCGCTCGTGCAGCGAGACGAAGACTTCGCGGACGGCGCGGGAAAGTCCGGGGTCGAAAGTGAAGCGCTCGCGCGACCAATCGCAGGATGCGCCGATGCGGATCATCTGCTGCCGGATAGTGCCACCGGATTCCGCTTTCCACTGCCAGACGCGATCGACGAAGGCTTCGCGAGTGAGGTCGCGCCGATACTGGATGCCTTCGGCGGCGAGTTGGCGCGCGACCACCATTTCGGTGGCGATGCCGGCGTGATCGGTGCCGGGAAGCCAGAGAGTGCAGTCGCCCCGCATGCGATGCCAGCGGACGGTGACGTCGATTTCCGTGTGCTCCAGCATGTGGCCCATGTGAAGCACGCCGGTGACGTTGGGAGGCGGGATGACAAGCGAAAATGTGGGCTGGCCGGGCCGGTGCTCGGCGCGATAGATACCGCTTTCCACCCACCATTGAGCCCAACGCGGCTCGAAGCGCCGGGGCTCGTAAACCTTTTCAATTTCCATGGGAATTTTCAGTCTAGCAGCAGCGCGGGATGGGGTTCGCGGGGTTAGGGCGTGCTGATTTGCAAAAGCTTCAGGACTTGGCTATGTCGTTGGCATCTGTTCCGCGACGGCACCAACCGTGGCGCGGAACCGGACGGTGGCACCGAAGGAATAAGATCCGAAAAAACGAGGTTCTTTCGACAGCGGCGGTGTTAAAATGTCGTTGTGAGTCCGGCCGCCAATATCCCGCAGCAGCCTTTCGTTCAGGTTGCCTTGCCCATCGTTATTGCGCTGATGCTGCCTTCATGGCTGCAAAGCAAACGCTTCGACGACCTGAACCGGCGAATCGACGAACTCCGAAGCGACGTGAATCAGCGCTTCATTGATGTGAGCCATCGTCTGGAACGTATCGAAGCGAAGCTCGATCTTCACAATGAGCGAATCGCCCGGCTCGAAGAACGCACTTCACTTGTTCGTTAAGAGCGCGGGAAAAACGAACGAGCGTCCGGCTGGCTCGAACATACCCCGCCTACGCTGAAACAGCCGCGAAATTGGGAGTTTCCGTTTTTGTGCCTGTCGCCGTACTCCGCCGCAAGGGAATTCCGCCATAATCCCAGACCGCGTCCCTGTTGACAATATGCTTCGATGCTATAGTTCCGCCAAGCGTGCTCGCGGTGGTACCGGTCTTATCCGGGGTTACGCGCACGAGTCAACCTGCCAAAATCTGATAAGCTTGACTTTCCACCCTCGAAATGCCCCGAACGCGTCTCTTTCTCCTGCTCGCCGCGCTTACTGCACCCTGCGTCGCGGCCGGTCCGGACGTGCTCGCATTCGTCCGGACTAACTGCCTCGCGTGCCATAATTCTGCCGTACGCTCGGGCGACGTCGACCTGGAAGTCTACAAAGAGCCGAAAGCCTTTACCGACGGCCGCGAAACCTGGGAGCGCGTTCTCGCCAAACTGAAGGCCGGCGAGATGCCGCCTCCCGGCATTCCCCGCCCACCCGCCGTCGAATTCGACGCCGTCACACACTGGCTCGAAGCCGAATTCAAACGTCAGGATCTGGCCATCAAACCCGGCGCCGGCCCCGTTCCAGCGCGGCGACTCAACCGCGCCGAATATAACAACACCGTTCGCGATCTTCTCGGCGTCGATCTGCGCCCCGCCGATAATTTTCCGCAGGACAACGCCGCCTTCGGCTTCGACAACAATAGCGACGCCCTCCGCGTCTCGCCCGTGCTCCTCGACAAGTACCTCGACGCCGCCGAGCACCTCGTCCGCACCGCGATCTTCGGCCCGGAGAAGATGAAACCGTCGATGACGCATTACGGTTCGCCCGTACGCATCCAGACCGTCCCGAAATCCTTCGACAATTACGACCTCACCGGCCTCAGCGCGCTAAGTTCTTTCCACGTCTCGCACCGTTTTCCGGTCGAGGCCGAGTACAACTTTCATCTCGTTCTCAACGGCCACCGTCCGAACCAGTCCGAGTCGGCGCACCTCGCCTTCTGGGTCGATGGCAAGCTCATCCACGAGTTCGAAGTGGACGCCACCGATCTCGAAGGCCAGACCCACGATTTCCGCGCGCGCATAACGGCCGGCGATCATCTGTTGTCCGCGTCATACATCAAGCAATTCCACGGCCTGCCGCCTTCTTACAAGGGCCCGGAGCCATCCACGCGCCCGCCGCAAGCCCTCATCACCACCCGCGGCGCGCTCACCGAAAAGGATCTCGAAACCATCCGCAAGCTCGGCACCACGATCAAGCTCGATCGCGTCGAAACCCGCGTCGATAACCGCTTCGAAGCCATCGATATCGGCGGACCGTTCGACCAGGTGACGAAGCCGTCGCCCGAAAATCTGCGCCGCATTTTCGTCTGCAAGCCGGCATCGGAGGATGACATGGCGTGCGCGCGCTCGATTGTCTCCAACTTCGCCACCCGCGCCTTCCGCCGTCCCGCTACCCGCGCCGAAGTCGACCAGTTCCTGAGTCTCGTCTCGCTCGCCCGCAAGCAGGGCGATTCGTTTGAAGAAGGCATCGCCGCCGCGCTCGAAGCCGTACTTGTTGCGCCGCCCTTCCTGTTCCGCATGGAGAAAGACCGGCCCGCGACCACGGAGCACCAATCGATATCCGTTGGCGACGACGAACTCGCTTCTCGCCTCTCCTATTTCCTCTGGAGCACCATGCCGGATGCCGAACTCATGCGCGTTGCCGCGGCGGGCCAGCTGCGCCAACCTGCCGTGCTGACCGCGCAGGTCCGCCGCATGTTGAAAGACCCGAAGTCCGATGGCCTGGTAGAAAACTTCGGCGGCCAGTGGCTTCAGTTGAAGAACATGGATGTCGTGAAACCGGACCCCGAACGTTTCCCCGAGTTCGACGAGTCTCTGCGTCAATCGATGCGTAAGGAAACCGAACTGTTCTTTGCGAACATGATCCGCGAGGATCGCAGTGTTCTCGATTTTCTCGACGCAGATTACACGTTCCTGAATGAGCGCCTCGCCCGATTTTACGGCGTTGCCGGCGTCACCGGCCCGGAGTTCCGCAAGGTCGATATGAGCGGGACGCAGCGTGGCGGCGGTTTGCTCGCGCAAAGCAGCGTGCTCACCGTCTCTTCCTACGCGACCCGCACATCGCCGGTGCTGCGCGGCAAATGGGTGCTCGAAAACATTCTCAACGCTCCGCCGCCTCCGCCTCCGCCAAACGTCCCCGCGCTCGACGATACGAAGATCGGCGCGTCGATGACGATCCGCCAGCAGATGGAAGCGCACCGCGCCAACCCCGTGTGCGCATCGTGCCATTCCCGCATGGACCCGCTCGGCTTCGGACTCGAAAACCTGAATGCGATCGGTGCGTGGCGCGACGTGGACGGCAAGTTCCCCATCGATCCCTCCGGCGCTTTGCCCGGCGGTAAGACATTCCAGGGGCCGGGCGAATTGAAAGCAATTCTCAAGACTCAGCCCGATGCATTCGTACAGAGCCTGACGGAAAAGATGCTCACCTACGCGCTGGGCCGCGGCATTGAGCGTTACGACAAACCGGTTCTGGCCGCGATCCAGGCGAAGATGAAGTCCGACGGCTACCGTTTTTCGGATCTGGTTCTTGGCATAGCGACAAGCGTCCCGTTCCAGACCCGCGAAGGCATCCTGACGACGCGCACTGTCAAGCCGCAGACTATCGCGGCAGCCAAGCCCGCCGGGACCGCTAAACTGAACACAGGAGCCGTCCGCCAATGACTTTCGTCAGCCGCAAACAGATTTCCCGCCGTACACTTCTTCGCGGCGCAGGCACGGCTATCGCGCTACCGCTCCTCGACGCCATGTTCCCGGCGATCCGCGCCGCGGCCGCGCCGGTTCGCCGCCTGTCCGTCGTGTACGTGCCGAACGGCATCATCATGAAGGACTGGACTCCGGCCGCGACCGGCTCCGGTTTCGAATTCACCCGTATTCTTAAGCCGCTTGAACCCTTCCGCAGCGACATAACCATCGTCTCCGGCCTCGCCAGCAAAGCCTCTCTCGCGGTCCCCGGTGGCGGCGACCACGCCAAAGCGACGGGCAGTTTCCTCTCGGGCGTCGCGCCGAAGCGCACCGTCGGAGCCGACGTTCACGCTGGCGTCACTTTCGACCAGATCGCCGCGAACCACATCGGCGCCACCACGCGCGTACCTTCGCTTCAGCTGAGTTGCGAAGACCCGCGCATGGTGGGCAACTGCGATACCGGCTTCAGTTGCGCCTATACCAACTGTCTTTCGTGGAAAGACGGCGACACGCCGATGCCGCCCGAAGTGAACCCGCGTTCGGTCTTCGAGCGCCTCTTTGGCACGCTCGATCCGAGCCTCGATCCGGCTACGCGCGCACGCCGCGCTCTCTATCGCAAGAGCATTCTCGACCTTACGCGGGAAAACACGAAAAAGCTCGAAGCCGATCTCGGCGCGTCGGACAAGCGCAAGGTCGACGAATATCTCTCCTCGATCCGCGACGTGGAAAAACAGATCGCCGACGCGGAAAACGATACCCGCAAGATCGTCCCGCCCATCGACAAGCCCTCCGGCATTCCGTTTGAATTCGCGGGCTACCTGAAGCTGATGTACGACCTGCAGGTAATTGCCATGCAGTCCGATCTGACACGCGTCACAACTCTCCTGGTTGGCCGCGAGGGCAGCGTGCGCACGTACCCGGAAATCGCCGTCCCCGACCCGCACCATCCGCTGACGCACCACCGGAATAATCCCGATTTCATCGAGAAAGTGACGAAGATCAACGCGTATCATGCGGAGTTGTTTGCGTACTTCCTGGGCAAACTCAAGGCCACACCCGATGGTGACGGATCGCTGCTTGACCATGCCTCGGTCCTCTACGGCGGCGCGCTCAGCGACGGCAACGCCCACTCGCATGTGAACCTACCGTTGCTGGTGGCGGGCAATGCAGGTGGCCATGGCGGCGGCCGTCACATCATGGCGCCGAAGGAAACTCCGGCGACGAATCTCTTCCTCACTCTGATGAACAACGTCGGCGTGAATGAAGACAAAGTGGGCGACAGCACCGGTCGGTTCGAACTCGCGGGTTAGCGGTTGTCCCGACGAAAAACTATGCCATTGACGAACCTCGACGATGCGTGTGCCCTGGTCGTAATCGACCTGCAAAAAGGCCTTTTGGGTCTGCCGACCGCGCATCCATTCAGCGAAGTCGTCGGCCGATCCGCGCAACTCGCGCGCGCTTTCCGCGCCCGGTCTTTACCCGTCGTCCTTGTCAACGTGTCGGGAAGCGCTCCCGGCCGCACGGATGCAGTCAGGCCAAATTACGCATTTCCTCCCGATTGGACGGATCTCGTCCCGGAGTTGGAGCGTCAACCCGGCGACTACACCGTAACGAAGCAGCGATGGGGCGCATTCCTCGGAACTACTCTTGATGAAGATCTAAGGAAGCGCGATGTCACGCAGATCGTTTTAACCGGCGTCGCTACAAGCATCGGCGTAGAATCGACGGCGCGCAGCGCGTATGACCTCGACTACAACGTGGCGCTCGTCGTCGATGCCATGACGGACCGCGACCCCGACGCTCACCACTACGCCGTGACGAAGATTTTCCCCCGCCTGGGCGAAACTGCCACTACGGACGACGTGCTGAAACTGCTCGCGGAGCGTGCGGCGCGGTGAACGGGCCGCGGCCCCCGTGTTGAACGCTGTACGCGCTCTGCGCCACCGGAATTTCCGGCTCTTCTTCTGCGGCCAGAGCATCTCGCTGATCGGCACCTGGATGACGAGGCTGGCCACCAGTTGGCTGGTCTACCGTCTGACTGGTTCGTCGGTGCTGCTGGGAGTGACGAGTTTCGCGAGCCAGATCCCTTCCTTTGTCCTGGGTCCGGTGGCGGGCGTCTGGGCCGATCGCTGGGATCGCAGGCGAGTCCTGCTGATCACGCAGGCGCTCGCCGCCGCGCAGTCTTTCACGATGGCGGGCCTGACCCTTTCCGGGCGCATCACGGTCGCCGAAATCGTCTGGCTGAGCGTGTTCCAGGGCGTTGTCAATTCCTTCGACATGCCGGCGCGGCAATCGTTCATGGTGCGGATGGTGAATGGACGCGAAGACCTGAGCAACGCGATTGCGCTCAATTCCACCATGGTCAATGGCGGACGCCTGCTGGGTCCGGCCATCGCGGGCATCATCATCGCGGCCGTTGGGGAAGGGGATTGTTTCCTGATCGACGGCATAAGTTACTTTGCCGTCATCGCTTCGCTATTTGCCATGAAGGTCGATAGNNCTGATATCGTTCGCGATCGTCAGTTTCATGGGAGTTCCCTATACGGTCCTGATGCCCGTGTTTGCCGCCAGAGTCCTGCATGGAGGCGCTCATACACTGGGATTTCTTATGGGAGCCGCGGGCGTGGGATCTTTGGTCTCCGCGATGGCGCTGGCGGCGCGCAAGTCCGTTCGCGGGCTTTACCGTGTGATCCCGATAGTCGCGGCGCTGTTCGGTTGCGGTTTGATTGCGTTTTCGTTTTCGCGCAACCTCTGGCTGTCGCTCGCTCTGTTGACCGTCACAGGATTCGGGATGATGCAGTTCGCTTCCGCCAGCAACACCGTCATACAGACGGTTGTCGAAGAAGACAAGCGAGGCCGCGTAATGAGTTATTACATGATGGCCTACATGGGAGCGAGTCCGTTTGGCAGTCTGCTGGCGGGAAGCCTCGCGCCCGTAATCGGAGCGCCGGGAACGGTGATGTTGTGCGGTATCGGCTGTCTTGCCGGCGCGTCGTGGTTCTGGATTCAGTTGCCGAAGCTGCGGCCGCTCATCCGGCCGATTTACGAGCGGCTGGGTATATTGCCAATCGCGGAAGACACCCCGCTGCCCGACGAACGTGCTTAGCCGGCCACCGCCTTTCTAGCGAACGTGCCTGAGCGGAGGGTTGCGTTCCCCCGCGAACTTCTGCTGGTGCCAGTTCGGATAGGGCAGGGGAATGGCGCTGACTTCATCCAGGCGGATTACTTCCGCGTCGGTCAGCGACCAGGTCGCAGCCGCAAGGTTGTCGCGCAGTTGGGCCTCGTTGCGCGCCCCGACGATAACGGTGTCCACGCACGGCTTGCGCATCACCCAGTTCAGCGCAACCTGGGAGATGGAGACCCCGCGCCCGGCGGCAATATCGGCCAGCACGTCTACGGTCCTGTACATCCGTTCCTGGTCGATGTTGCCTGGCACATCGAGCGTATTCAGCCGCGATTCCGCGGGCTTGCCCTGTCCCCGGCGAAACTTGCCCGAGAGAAGACCTGCCTGCAGCGGACTCCACGCCATGATGCCGATCCGCTGGTCGAGGCCCGCGGGCACCAACTCGTGCTCCGCGTCGCGGGCCAGCAGCGAGTAGTTGATCTGTTGGGAGATGTAGCGGGAAACTCCCAGCCGGTCGGACGTCGCCAGCGTCTTCATCAACTGCCAGCCGGTGTGGTTGGAGCATCCGGCGTAACGGATTTTGCCTGCGCGGATGAGATCGTCGAAGGCGCGCATCGTTTCATCGAGTGGCGTCAGCGAGTCGAAGCCGTGAGCCTGGTAAAGATCGATATAGTCGGTACCGAGGCGGCGAAGACTGGCCTCGCAGGCTTCGATCAGATGGCGGCGCGAAAGGCCGGCCTGATTTGTGCCCGGACCGAGACGGTTGAAACCTTTCGTGGCCAGCACGATGTTTTTCCGATCAGAACCGAGCGCCTGGCCAAGAACCTCCTCGGACTTGCCGAACGAGTAAATGTCGGCGGTATCGAATACGTTGATGCCGGCTTCAAGGCATATTTCGACGTGACGCCGTGCCTCTTCGACCTGCACGTTGCCCATCGCGGAGAAGCGGCCTTCGCCGCCCAGCGTCATCGTGCCGAAGCTCAGGACGGAAACCTCGAGTCCGCTCGCGCCCAGTAATCTGTATTCCATTGCTTCTCCCTGAAGTGGATTGGGTTGTGCGCGGCGGAGTATCGTCGACGACTCCCGCCGGTCGCGCAAGAGACCAGCATACCGAAGGGGTGTGTATGCCGTGCATCGTCCGAGGCCTCAGGGATGGACCCGACGCTCCGGTACCGTTTGCTCACGCAGCGCGGCTCGGAAAGGTCGCTGGTCGCCGAGTGCGTACAACAGTCGCCGTTCGAGGCCGCTCTATTCTTAGATGGAGAGGCGCCATGAAAGTCCGCGAGCCAAAGGAACCGAAGAGCACCGGACGCAGGTTTGCGGAATCCGCCACTGTCGCGGCGCTGGGCTTCGCGGCTGCCGCCATACCCATGCACCTTTTTCTGCGAAAAGAACTACGCGACGCGCCCGAAGACATTCGCGCGCAGGGCTGGCCCATCCGGCTGATGCAGGTTCTTTTCGCGAAGCTGGTGATCCCGTGGATCGACGTGGAAGGTCTGGAAAACCTGCCGGAATGCTCTTTCATCGTCGCGGCTAACCACGCCTACAAATCGGGCGTCGACGGCTTCATCCTCGGCCATCTGATCGCCACGCGCGCCGGACGAGTGCCGCGTATCCTGATGACCGCCGAGAGCCGCAACTGGGTCGTCCGGGCCGAGCGATGGGTGCTCCATCACTACGGAATCGCTCTCCTTGTTCCCGATGAAACGAAAGGTCCGCGCCGCAAGTTCGGCCTGTCTGACATCATTGCGAACTACCTTCGTGAGAGTCCGAAACACACCGTTCTCATTTTCCCGGCGGGCCGTGCCGTTGCCGATCCCGCGATGCAGCTGAAAAACTGGAGCACCGGCGCGGTGGTTGCGGCGGAAAAGAGCGGTTGTCCGGTGGTTCCGGTAGCCGTCGGCGGGCTACGCCTCGACTGGACGCCGGAAACCGTGGTCTTCGCCGCGCTCGAATCGGAAGACGCGGAACCGCCTTTTCGCTTCCACGTGCGCATCGGCAAACCGATCAACCCCACAGGCGATCCCCACGCCGACATCGAACTGCTTCGCGGCGCAGTCGCCGGCCTCATGGAGCGCATTCCCGGTCTGCGTCCCGCGCCAGGCGAATCCGACCCCGCGTTTGGCAAAATCACCCTGCACGACGGGCGCACGCTCGCTTACATGGACCGCGGGCCGCGCGCCGGAACTCCCATCCTGTATTTCCACGGTTTCCAGGGTTCGCGCCTCGAGCGCTACCCCGGCCTCGACGCGGTCCTCGAAAAACTCAACATCCGGCTCATCTCACCGGACCGCCCCGGCATCGGCCTTTCAACGCCACTGCATGTCCGCACCATCACCGGGTGGGCGAAGGATGTGCACGAACTCACCGAGCAACTGCTCGGACCGGATCAGCCTTTCTCGATCCTCGGCTTTTCGGCGGGAGCGACGTTTGCGCTCGCCTGCGGGCAGTTGCCGGGATTGCAGGCGATGTCCTGCGTAAGCGGTATGGGCCTTCCGCACCTGATCTCGGGCTGGCGACGCTACTCGAAGGAAGCGTGGCAAACCCTGCTCTCGGCCAAACTGGCGGAGGTTCGGCCGGCGACCTTCCTCCGCATCGAGAAGAATCAGCGCGACCAGATTTTCGGAAAATGGGGGCTGTACTTCGAAAATGTGAAGCAAGGCCTGGCGTCGGACGACCGGAGGTTGCTCGCCGAATCGGAGGCAGAGGAACTGTTCCGCGAGAACCGCCGCGAGGGCTACGCGCAGAGTCCTGGCGCTCAGTTGCAGGACGTGCATGCGCTGTACTCCGATCCGCACGTCGATCTGACCCGCCTTGCCGCATGCACCGTCCTGATCGTTCACGGGATCGAGGACACTGGTGTGCCTATAGCCGTGGCTCGCGACCTTCACGGTCGCATTCCATCGAGCGATCTGATTGAATTGCCAGGGCGCGGGCACTACTTCTTGTACGAAAGGGCCGAGCTGGAAAGCGTCCTGGCTGAACTGTTGGCGGCGCACAAAATTTGCGCGCTGCCTCGTGCGCGATAGGCCAACGCCCATAGGCAACGGAATGCGGCGCGGACCTCGTTGTCAGTTTTCCGTAGGATGGCCAATGCCATCGATGACCAGGATTTCGATTGAGGCCTTCTGCGAATCAAGTCGGAGCCCGAGGTCACGGATGGGCGTAAAGAGTGCCGGTCCGATCGGAGACCAGTTGCCCCCGTTCGGCGATGCGCCTGGCTGATCCCAGGTCAGGGTGAAATCGTAACGGCCGTCAAGGTTGGTCTTGTCGATGACGGGCCGATCAAGGTTTGTCGTGAGAACGTCGGCGAGTTCATTCATCGTGCCCGCACGCGAGACCATCAGTCCCGATTCAATATTGACGCCCCTCCCATGCACTTCGTCGTAGCCCGTCGCCGCCGCCATCCTGGGACCGTCCTTTCCCGGCACAAGGGAGCAAACGGCGAACTCCCGATTATCGCGGTGCAGTTTCAGCCCGAAGCGATCCCGCAAGAGCGTCTGAACCATTCGCCGTTCCTCGTCCACGCCCGACGGTTAGCGGTGGTCGCCTGGATTTCAAACCGTTCCTGGGAGAGCCACGTGGGAGCTCCCGAAATTTGATAGTTTTTCACCTTCCAGGCCCAGGTCAGGAGTTGCATAACGTTCGTCTGCGATCGATATCGCGCCGAACTCCTCTGGCGGACGGCCCAAGTCTTGTCATCCTGGGTACGGTACGGATTGAGGCGACCTCAAATGCCGGCGTGGAAGACTGCGCAAACAGGCGCGTGGCCGCGGCTGTGAGTAATATGGCGTATCGTTTTGGGTGAGGCGCAGTGATTGGATTTTATGCCAGTCAGGGAGATTTGTTCAAGTCGATCCGGCGGTAGTCGGGACCGAGACTCAGATTGCCGATGGGGAAACTGCCTCGCAGCGGCTGCCAAAGGCTACTGTTTCGAGGTGCCGGAGTGGGCTTGTTGAAGCCCGCTACGCCGTGCGCGCCCGCAATCCGCTGTACGCACGATGCCACGTGGTGCCTTCCGCGGGTTGGTGGCCCCGGATCGAGGCCGGGTGCGAGAAGACGCTGCGAACCTGCCCCATGAGGAGTCCGGTGCCGACAAGAGCCAGCAGCGCACCCGGCACCACATTGATAAGAAACACGGTTAACCAATTCGCTCTGCTCTTGCCTCCGTTCATGGCCGGGAGTCCGCAGAACAACTTATATCCGGCGTATATGCAAATCAAGCCCAGAGCGGCAAACAATATTGCGAAACGGTCCATTTTGCTTCTCTCTCCGATGCGAATGACAGCAATCGAATCGCCAGAGAGAAGACATTGAAAGCAAAGGATTTCTGGAGAGCGAATGGAAATTCTCGCCGGAAGCTGGTGGCTGATATCAACCACACCGACGGCATTTCGGCCACATGCGGGCGTCTTACACTGACTTCGACGCCGCGTCGGTAAGGTCAGTTTCAAGCGAGCCAGTCGGTGCGGACTCGCGCGTTGTCACACTGAATGACACTGGGGTCTCTTAGGAGGTAAGGAATCCGGGGCGGTTATAGAGGTCGTTGCGGTACCGCCCCGGAAGGAGCGTACTGACTATTCGAGTAGTGCGCTGAAATGGATTTTTTCTCACGTATTTTGTCGAATTTCGCACGCTCCGGGAGCCGGAACGCATGGAATAACCGCCGGACACCGGCCGCTGTAGGCCATATAGGCATCCTTGATCGCCTCGGCAAACGCCGGAACGGATTGCTCCGCCACCAGATTGACGGTACAACCGCCGAAACCGCCGCCGGTCATCCGAGCACCGTGGCATCCAGGTAGTCTCGCGGCCGCCTCGACCAGAAAGTCGATCTCCGCGCAGGAAATTTCGTAGTCGTAACGCATGCTGTCGTGCGAGTTGAGGAACAACTGCCCCATGCGGGACACGTCTCCGGCCCGGGCGGCTTCCACGAAATGCTCCACACGAAGGTTCTCCGAAATGACATGACGGGCGCGAAGGCGCGCGGCCCGGGACATGGGGACACCTGCCAGTCGCTCAAGCGTCGCTTCCCGCAGTGATGCCACCCCCAGCGCCTTCGCCGCCTCGGCGCACTCCGCGACTCTCTCTCGGTAAGCCGATTGCCCCAGCGAATGTTTCACCATCGAGTTCACGGCAATGATCGCAAGCCCATCCGGCAACGGAACGGCCTCCGACTCCAGGCTCCGGCAATCGATTTTTGTCGCGGCATGTTCCCGCCCGAACACCGAAACGTACTGGTCCATAATCCCGCAAGGCATCCCGACGAAGTAGCTCTCCGCGCGCTGGCAGAGCCGGGCGAGTTCGAGCCGATCCAATTGCCGCCCCTGCAACAACGCCAGCGCCGATGCCACTTCGAGCGCGGCCGAGGAACTCAGCCCCGCGCCTTCCGGCACCGTGCTCTCGACGTGCAGGTTCAGCGCCGGGATATCGAATCCGAGCGCCCGCAACTGGAAGGCAACGCCGAAGATGTAGTCGCTCCAGTGCCCTTGCGGTGTCAGCGAATCGATGCCGGCAACCGGGACGGAGCACGTCTCGCCATGAGCAGCCGAATGAACGTGCAGGAAGCTATCAAGCGAAGGGCTGGTTCGGATCCTTGTATCCAGGTTGAGAGCGATAGGCAGCACGAACCCGAGGTTGTAGTCCGTGTGTTCGCCGATCAGGTTGACGCGGCCCGGCGCCCGGAAGGTCCGGGCGTCGCTCATGCCTTCTTACTCCTGAACGCGAGCAGCAGCAGCACCGCGCCGAATGCCGTCATCACGCAGCCGGCATAGAGATTCACGTTCGCGTCGGTCATCGGCGCGCGCGAGGTATCGGTGACCCCGTAAACCATCAGCAGGACGCCCGTGATGGCGAAGAAAAGTCCGGAAGGTAGTCTCAGATCGAGCATGTCGATGACCTTTTATAAAAACAGAACATTCAAAACAACGAGAGCCGCGCACACCACCAGCGCCAACGGAACCGGCCTCTGATACCAGCTTATGCCTGTCTCGCGCGGTACGTCGGTCAGGCCATAGACCAAGCCCGCAATTCGCTCTCGGCCTTCGGGGCCGTCGCCAGACTGACCACGATGGTCACAACGAAACAAGTCGACCACGCAAAAATCGCGATCCAGAAATTCTGCGCCATCGTGGAGGGAAAGCTGTGCAGATTCGCGATCCAGCCGCCTTTGTCTTCCGCAAGAGTCAGGCCGTAAGTCGCCGCCGCCGCGCCCGTGCCGGCCAAAAGGCCGAAAAACGCGCCGTGGCCCGTGCTCCGCTTCCAGAACATGCCGAGCAGGAAGGTTGCGAATAAAGGCGCGTTCACGAATCCGAAAATCAGCTGGAGAAAATCCATGATGTTGTTGAAATGCGTTGCCAGATAGGCGGTGGCGATCGAGAGCGCGATTCCGACAACGGTCGTGATGCGGCCCACCGTCAGGTAATGGGCATCGCTGGCTTTCGGCCGGATATAACCCTGGTAAATATCATACGTAAAAACCGTATTGAAGGCCGTCACGTTACCCGCCATGCCGGACATGAATGACGCCATCAGCGCCGTCAGCCCCACCCCCAGCATCCCGCTCGGATAGAACTGAGCCATCAGCGTGGTGAGCGCCTGGTCGTAATCGTAGCCGTTACCTTTAAGCGGCAGCGAATAGGCGCTTCCGGATTTCGTGAGCGCCAGCGCCGCAATCCCGGGCACGATCACAATGAACGGCATGATCATTTTCGGGAACGCGGCCAGCAGTGGAGTCCGCCTCGCCGCCGACATCGTTTCCGCCGCCATGGCGCGCTGCACGACGAGGAAATCCGTGCACCAATAGCCGAACGACAGCACAAATCCCAGCCCCGCGAACAAACCGAACGCTTCCACTCCCATCGGATTCTCGCTCGCCGACCCGATGTATTTCCACGTATGCGTCATCACGTCCGGCAGTTTCTGCTGCAACCCGCCCCAGCCGCCCGCGCGCTGCACCGCCAGGATCGAGAGCGGGGAGAAGCCGATCACGATCAGGAAAAACTGCAGGACTTCGTTGTAGATCGCGCTGCGCAGCCCGCCGAGATACGTGTAAACCAGCACGATGACGGCCGAGAGCAGCACGGACGCGTCGAAACTCCACCCCAGCACCAGTTGGAACATGCGCCCCAGTGCGTACATCGAGATGCCGGAGGAAAACAGCGTCATAATCGCGAAGGCAACCGCGTTCAGGCCGCGCGTCTTTTCGTCGAACCGCAGTTTCAGGTATTCCGGCACCGAGCGTGCCCGGCTGCCGAAATAAAACGGCATCATGAAGACGCCGACGAACAACATCGCCGGAACTGCGCCGATCCAGTAAAAATGAGCGGTCATGATGCCATACTTCGCGCCCGAAGCGCACATCCCGACCACCTCCTGGGCCCCGAGATTGGCGGCCAGAAACGCCAGACTGGTGATCCAGAGCGGGACTTTGTGGCCGGCGGTGAGGAATTCGCTGGCGGTCGTCGCGGATTTCCTCAGACGCCACCCGATGCCGATTACGAAGGAGAAATAGAGGATGAGAATCGCGTAGTCGATGGTGGATAGCTTCAACGGGAATACCTTTCGGGCGTGGACACGGGCAACTTGAGAGGTTATAACGTTATGGGGAGAAAGGCAAGCGGAAAAGGCAGTCTCTGTAACATCCGGAACACCTGTGGAGGCCGTGCGGCCTGAGTGGAACTCTCGGGTGAATTATCCTGAATGGCACGTTATACTTAAACGCGTTATGTTTCTGCCTCCGGGATTTCAAAAAGCTTTAGCTGTGGAAGCTGCCGACCTCGCTCTGCAGTCTTACGCGCAATACGACGCATTCACGAAAGGTCAGCCCTGGGCGATCGCCGGCAACTATCAGGTGCTCGGCCTGCTGCAAGCGAGGCCACAGGAAATTTCCTTCGTAACCGAACCCTTTGGCTTCGTGGTGCGTAATCTCGATTCGCAGAACGTATTCGTCGCCCTGCGCGGCACGAACTCATTCCTCGACTGGGTCGCCGATTTCAGCTTTCCGCAGGTGCCGCATCCGTGGGGCGCTGTGGAAAGAGGCTTCAATTTCATCTACGCGCAATGCACGGATAGTGTTCGGGCCGCCGTCGCGCGAGCGCCGGGAGCGCCGGTTTTTGTAACCGGGCATAGCCTGGGCGCGGCGCTGGCGGTCCTGGCGGCGGCCGATATCGCGATGGCCGGGACCACGCCGCAGATGTACAGCTTTTGCGGGCCACGCGCGGGAAGCACCGGTTTTACCGGCCAGTTTAATCAAAAGATTGCGGCCTGGCGCGTCGTGAATACCGAAGACGTAGTCCCGACACTGCCGCTGGCCACAGCGACACTCGGAGCGCCGTCGGGGATCCAGGAAACGGCGGTCAACCGTGTGCTGGAATTCCTCAGCCAGCTGGATTACGAGCATGTCGGCAACGCTGTGACGTTCACGGTCCAGCGGGGTTCGATCGCCGGAAACCACGACCTGCAGTTGTGCCGGGATATGGTGAACGCGGCCGCGCAGGGCTGACCGCGTCCATTTGCGTGCGGCATCGTCCGCTCCGTTCCGCCGCGGCCGCCCTACGCGATCAGTTTCGCGTCCATGGTGATCGCGGCGTTGAGAACGCGCGAAACCGGACATCCCCTCTTCGCACTCTGCGCAGCTTCGGCGAACTTCTCTTCGCTGGCGCCGGGAATTTTCACGGTGACGTCCAGATGAACGGCCGTGATCGTCATGCCCGCGTCGGTCTTTTCCATCGTGAGCGAAGCTTTGGTGTCGATCGATTCGGCCGTCATGCCGGCGTTGCCCAGTTGAACGGAAAGCGCCATGCTGAAGCAGCCGGCATGAGCGGCTGCTATCAGTTCCTCGGGATTGGTTCCGACCCCGTTTTCAAAGCGCGTGCTGAACGAATACTGCGTATCGGTCAGTACTCCGCTCGCCGCCGAGATCGTTCCTTTTCCATCCTTCAAACCGCCGGCCCAGTGGGCGCTTGCTGTGCGTATCATCGTTGTGTCTTTCTCCTTTTCAGACTGATGGCGGAAACCCCGGCGGGGATTCGGAAATTGCCTGATTCACGAATAGATTCCCGGCGCCTCGTGCCCCAGCGCCTGCACATACTCGGTGTATGGACCGGGATAAACGCGCGGCGTCCGGTCTTTGCCGCTCTCGCCGCCGAGTTCGAGCACTCGGGAGCCCAGTCCGCGCAGGAACGTACGGTCGTGCGAGACGAAGATCATCGTGCCCTCAAAATCCTTCAGCGCTCCGATCAGCATCTCCTTTGTTGCGAGATCGAGGTGGTTCGTCGGTTCGTCGAGCACCAGGAAATTCGGCGGGTTATATAGCATTCGCGCCATCGCCAGCCGCGACTTTTCGCCGCCAGAGAGCGAACGTATCTTCTTATCCACATCGTCCCCCGAAAACTGGAAAGCGCCGGCCAGCGAACGTAGCGAACCGATGCCGTCCTGTGGAAAATCCTGCTGCAACTGTTCCAGAATCGTCAGATCGGGATTCAGCACGTCGAGCGATTGCTGGGCGAAGTAACCCATAGTCAGGCTCGCGCCCAGTTGCACGGTGCCGCTATCGGGCGCGCTCGCTCCACTAATCATCTTCAACAGAGTAGTCTTGCCCGCGCCGTTGCGTCCCATCACCGCCCTTCGCCGCGGCGAATCGTGAGGCTGAAGCCATCGTAGATTACCCGATGGCCGTACGCTTTGCGCAGGCCCTCCATAACCGCGACCTGATCGCCCGAGCGCGGCGGCACGCGGAACTCGAACTTCACGACCGTACGCTTCTTCGGCAATTCGATCTTCTCGATCTTGTCGAGGGCTTTGATGCGGCTCTGCACCTGCGCCGCCTTCGCCGCGTGCGTCTTGAAGCGTTCGATGAAGCGCTGCTCTTTCGCCAGCATGGATCGTTGCCGCGCGAAGGCCGCCTGCTGGTTGCTTTCGCGAATCGCCCGCTCGCGCTCGTAGAAATCGTAGTTGCCCGAATAAGAAGTGATCTCGCCCGCGTCGATCTCGGCGATCTTCGACACGATGCGGTTCATGAATTCGCGATCATGCGAGGTCATCAGCAACGCGCCATTGAAGCTCTTCAGGAACTGTTCGAGCCAGATGATGGATTCCAGATCCAGATGGTTGGTCGGTTCGTCCATCAGCAGAACGTCGGGCCGCCCGAGCAGAACCCTCGCCAGCGCGACGCGCATTTTCCAGCCGCCAGACAGAGCGCCCACGTCGCCATCGATCTGGTCGTCCTCAAAACCCAGGCCGTGCAGAACTTCGCGAGCCTGCGCTTCGAGCGTGTAACCGCCGAGATGCTCGTATTCTTCCTGAACGTCGCCGAAACGCGCGAGAATGGCGTCCATTTCGTCCATACGTTCCGGGTCTTCCATGGCGTGCTGAAGGGCTTCGAGTTCATGGTGCAGATCGCCCGCGCGGCCGCTGCCCGCGATGGCTTCGTCGAGCACCGAGCGGCCCGCCATCTCTTCCACATCCTGGCGGAAATAGCCGATGGTGAGTTTCTTCGGAACCGAAACGTCGCCTTCGTCGGGCGATTCTTCGCCGACGATCATGCGGAAGAGTGTGGTCTTGCCGGATCCGTTCGGGCCGACCAACCCGACCTTCTCGCCGGGATTTAACTGGAAAGAGGCGTCGACGAAAATGAGCTGCTTGCCGTACTGCTTGTTGATGCTGGAGAAAGAGATCATCCGGAACTACCAGGCTAACAGGTAGCCGGAATTTCCTTCCGCCTGGCGCAGGTAACGATTACCGATACGGCCGGCACCATGCCGCATGTTGCTGATAACAATAACGCGAAGGTTTGGCCAGATGGGTGCTTTTATCGGACGCGGAGGCAGTACATGAACTCAGACATCAGCAACAATCAAGAATCTTCCGCACCCAGGACCGTAAACCGCAGCCGGTCGGGCTGGGTCCCCGCGCTCGTGGTCGGCGCGGCGGTATGCGCATTTGGTCTTTTCCAGTATTCGCAGATCGGCGATCTGCGCCGCGACCTGAGCGCCAACAGGCTGGCGACCGCCCAACTTCAGAACCAGTTGGCGGCACAGAACAGCGCGCTTGCCGGAACCGCCAACGATCTCCAGGCGAAGCTCGAAACGACCGAAGAACAAACTTCGAAATCGATCGCGAAGGTGCAGAACGCCGCTCAGAAGCATGCCGATGTGGTCGCCGGCAACCTTGCGAAAACCATCGAGCAGAAGAACGCCGAACAACAGGCGGCCGTTAACGCCGAACTAGCGGGTGTGAAGAATTCCGTATCGGACACGGCCACTCAGATGTCTTCGAAAATCGATGGCGTGGGAGCGTCGGTCGATTCCGTCAAGACCGATCTTCAATCTACCAAGGCCGTAGTCGATAAGACGGCCGCCGATCTGCAGCGCGCCACCGGCGACATGGGAGTGATCAGCGGCTTGATCGCAACCAATGGCAAGGAAATTCAACAGCTCCGCGCCATGGGCGACCGCAACATCTACGAATTCACCATCTCGAAGAAGGCCGGCATGCAGAAGGTCGGCGACGTGCAAATCCGCCTGACGAAGACGGACCCGAAGCACAATCGCTACACGGTGGCCGTCATGGCCGACGACAAGCTGGTAGAGAAGAAAGACAAAACGACCAACGAACCAGTGCAGTTTTACGCCGCGGCGGGAAGCCGGACGCCTTATGAAGTTGTGGTGAATGAAGTCGACAAGGACACCATAAAGGGCTACATGGCGACTCCGAAGCTGCTGGCATCGGCCAGGTAATAGTAAGCCTCCGCCACCTGACCGCAGCCGATCTGGCCGGCGCGCTCACTTGAGTGCGGCGGCCAGATCCTGCGTCAGGACTCTGGCGCGGCGGGCAAGTTCGGCCGCTGTCGTCAGATCCCGGTCGTGGAATTGAGCAGCCTGGCGAATGAAAGCGCGGGCACGGGTAACGCTGTCGTTCTGCGCAGCGGTCAGGGTGCGGCCACTCAGTTTGGCGAGGATGCCGTTGGCCTGGTCCAGGTCCGATTGATATGCCGTGTCGAGTTGTTTGCGCTGATCGGCTGTGAGGATCGTGACGAGCGCCGGCACGGGAGTCGGTGCCACTGGCTTTGGTTTCGGCGTGGCGCCGGGAACTGGCGGGAACGGACTTGGCTTCGCGGGTTCGGCGGCAGCTGGCGCGGTTGGTGCCGTCGCCGTCGGTTGCGTTGCGGGGGGCGTCGGCGCGGGCGCCGCGGTTGGCGGGGGTACGGCCGCCGAGGGAACCTGCGCCGGCGGCATCGCAACCGGTGTCTGAACCACAGGTTTCTTCTGAAATAAGCATCCTGCCGAAACCAGAAGAACGCAGGCAGCGCCCGGCACACGCAAGCAGTTCACGCTTGCCTCCGCAGGGCGGGGAACGACAGCGTGATCGTTGTTCCCGATCCCGGTGAGCTTTCCACGTCGATGCCGCCGCGGTGAAGCTCCATCGCGCGCTTGGTGAACGCCAGGCCGATTCCGGAACCGGTCGATTTCGTCGTGAAGAAAGGTTCGAAGATTTTTTCACGCACGTTTACCGGCATTCCAGGACCATTATCCGCCACCGCGATTTCACACACGCCGTTCACCATCGAGACCGAGGCCTTCACCAACCCACCATTGTCCAAGGCCTGAATGGCATTGGTCACGATGTTGAGCACTCCCTGTTCGATCAGTCCCCGATCCGCCTGAACCGTAAAGCCGCGGGGAGGTCTGACCAACTGAAGATTCACGCCGGCTTGTGTCGCCGCGGGTCGCATTGTCTCCAGCACCGACGACGTTAGTTCGCTTGGGTCGAACTCCCGAATGTCGAGTTCCATCGGCTGGTTGAGATCCAGAAAAGTGCGGACCACTCGGTCGAGCCTCTGCACTTCGTTGCTGACCAGATCGACTTCCGGTTCGGCGTCGGGGGCCTCATCCGCGATCCGCAAGCGCAATGTTTCGAGACGGAGCGATATCGCATTCAGCGGGTTTTTGATTTCATGCGCCACCGTGCGTACCAGCGTGCCGATGGCATCGCGCCGCGCTCCCTGCATCTTCTCGCCCAGCAGGCTGAGTTTGTACTCGACGGCGGCGACCTCGCGATCCTCTCGGCTTTCCACCGGCTGCGAAAGACCCAGTGGTCTGCCCGCCGCGAGCGTGTCGATGGCTCTGCCGATCCGCCGAATCGGCCGCAACGCCAGTTGGGTGGAGACCACCGCCAGCCCCGCCGCCGCAAACAAAGCCAGCAGAGAAGCCAGCGCAGTGATGTAAAGGCCTTTTTTGACGTTGTCCTGGAGAAGCTCGGGCGATGAGAGCAACTGAATTTCAAAGATTTTCGGCTGTTCGGGAATGCCAAGAGGGATTCGCGTTTCGTAATCGGTTGTCGAAGTCGTGATCGCCGAAAGGCGCGCCCATACGGAGTCGCGGATTGACGCCAGGCTTTCCGCCGAGGGGGCTGCCTGTCCCTGACGCGCTGGAATCGACGACAACAGTACTCTGCCATCCTCGCCGATAATATTGATTTCGATGATCGCGCCCGAACGCACCGCCGCTTGCTCCACCAGCATGTCGGCCAGCCCCTGATCGCCCGCGATAATCCGGTTCCACGTTCGTTTGATCTGGGCGAGGCTGCTTGTGGCGCTTGCCGGAGCGTCCGCGATTCGCAGGCCGATCAACGACTGAATCTGCTTGCCCTTATCGTTGCTGCGCTCAATGGCGTTGTCGATCCAAACCCGAGTCAGGCTGTCGAGGTGCAGCGCGAACAGCACCACAACGATCGCGGCAACGGTCGAAACCGAGAGCACCAGCAATCGCGTGCGCAGTCTCATTGAATCGATTCGCCGTTGAACTGCCGGAGTTTGTTAAACAGCGTCTTCACGCTGATCCCCAGCAGTTCGGACGCGCGGGAGCGGTTGCCGTCGGTATGTTTCATCGTCATCAGAATGAGCTGGCGTTCGGCTTCGTCCACGGTAACTCCCGGACGCAAAACAACCTCGTCGGCCGTAGCGTCGATGAGGCGATCCGGCAAGCCCGCGAACCCAGCCGGAAGGTGTTCCCGTCGGATCGAGCCCGAACCTGCCAGAATCACCGCGCGCTCCAGAACGTTGCGAAGTTCGCGCACATTGCCCGGCCATGCATAACCGGCCAACAGCGCTTCCACGTCCGTAGAGATGCCGGTCACGCGGCATTCATGACGTTTATTCAGCCCCTCCAGCAGCGCGTGGGCGATGAGCGGCACGTCGTCGCGCCGGTCCCGCAGGGGCGGCAGGCGCACCTCAAAGACGTTCAGCCGAAAGTACAGGTCTTCGCGGAAAGTGCCTTTCGCGATAGCCTCGCGAAGGTCGCGATTGGTCGCGGCGACGACGCGCACGTCGACTTCGATTTCCCTCGTGCCTCCCAGTCGCCGCACTTTGCGGTCTTCGAGCACGCGCAGCAGTTTGGCCTGCGTCGCAATCGGCATGTCCCCTATTTCGTCGAGCAGCAGTGTTCCGCCGTTGGCCAGTTCGAAATAACCGGCCCGCCGCTCCGCCGCTCCGGTAAATGCGCCTCTTTCGTGGCCGAACAATTCGCTTTCTATCAGCGTCTCGGGCAGCGCCGCGCAATTCATGGCGAGAAACGGTCCGGCCCGTCGGGGACTCATCTGGTGAATCGCGTGCGCCGCCAGTTCCTTGCCCGTGCCGCTTTCACCGCCAAGCAGGATGGTCGCCTTCGTCGGTGCAGCCTGTTCCAGCAGCGCAAATACCTGCCGCATGGCGGGCGATTGCGCCACCATGTCTCCGAACATGCCCTGCCCGGAGAGTTGCCGCTCCAGCAATTGCGAGTGTCGGGCCAGTTTCGCCTGTGCGACTGCGCGCTCGAGAATCGCGCGCATCACGCGCGGCTGCACGGGCTTTTCGAGATACCAGAAAGCGCCCGATTCGCGCACCATTTCGACGGCTTTATCGGCGCTGCCGAACGCGGTGAGCACGATGACCGGAGGAGGCGAGGCGGTTCGTTGCAATTCGGCAAGCAGCCCCGCGCCGTCGAGGTTGGGCATGTTGAGGTCGGTAACGACAACGTCGGCGGGAAAATCGCTGAGTTTGTCGAGCGCGTTGCGCCCGTCGAACGCGGTCGCGGTATCGTAGCCCCAGCCGCCGAGCAGTTGACTCATGGCGGAACTCTGGCCGGGGTCGTCGTCGACGATCAGAATGCGTGCCTTGTCGTTTTGGCTCACATGCCTACTTTAACCGGAAGGCGCACGGGCGGCGGCGACCAGGAGTTTGGAAGCATCGGTATTCAGCCAGGCGGCGCGGCCGGGTCAAGCGCGGTTTGCAAAGACAGGAAGCCGCGTGCGTTCACGATGCGCGTCGCGCCCCACATTTCAGGAAAATGCCGGAGGTTGCCGGTGATCAGGTAATCGGCCGCCGCAGCCTCGGCGCATTCGAGAAAACGATTATCGTCCTCGTCGCCGGAGGCATGGACCGGCGTTGTGGTTTTCACGACGACGGCAGAGCGCTCCAGTCCCGCCAGCAGCTCCTGGGCGCGACCGTTCACTGCCGCGAGTTTCGCCCGCGACAACACGTCGCGATACTCGGCGAGAATCTCCGTGGAGACGCAGGCTATGATCCGGCCGGCAATGGCGAACTCGACCAACTGCGCTTCGAGGCCGCCACGCTTCCAGCAAGCCGATACGACAATGTTTGTATCGAGGACGACTCGCATGAGCGTTCACGAATTTGACGTGACTTTCGTCGTTCCGGCAGCCTGTCGCTCGATCTTCAAATATCCCCGAGCACGTCGTCGATCAGACTCCGGTCGCTGGGCGTCTCGTCGCCCGGCTCGTCCGCGATCTCCCGGTAGACGCTTTTCCACTCGGCCGTCTCGATATCGACCTCGCTGCCCGGATACAAGCGGTGAAGATCCCAGGCC
>PLEX01000224.1:0-6419 GCA_003136575.1 Bryobacterales bacterium
ATCGCAGAACTCGACTTCCTAGAGAGCAGGCTGCTGAAAAACAAATAACGAATAAGTGTAACCTTTGCAACAAGAAACGCGCCTGGGTGTACATGAGAGGCGAAAACCTTGAGCGAAGTGGGATGTTCAGCTATCTGTCTCCGGGGACGCGTGTGCGGAAAGATCATCCGTTACGGGCTATCCGGGCGCAGGTGGATGAGGTGTTGACGGCGATGTCGCCGAGATTTGACGAGATGTATTCCACGACGGGCCGCCCGTCGATCCCGCCGGAGAAGCTGCTGCGGGCGTTGCTGTTGCAGATGTTGTTTTCGGTCCGCAGCGAACGGGAGTTGATGGAGCAAATCGACTACAACATTCTGTACCGCTGGTTCGTGGGCATGAACCTGGACGACGAGGTATGGGTTCCGACGACATTCACCAAGAACCGGGACCGACTATTGGACGGGGATGTGGCCCGGGAGTTCCTGAGTCTGGTCGTAGAGCAGGCCAAAGCTCAGGGCTGGGCCTCGAGCGAGCACTTCACTGTGGATGGAACGCTGTTGAAAGCCTGGGCGAGCCTGAAGAGTTTTCAGCCGAGGGATCGGAAACCGACTGCCCCTCCCGACGATCCCGGTAACCCAACGGTGGACTTTCACGGCGAGAAGAGGTCCAACCAGACGCATGAATCGACCACGGACCCCGATGCCAGGCTGGCGCGTAAAGGCAACGGCAAAGAGGCGCTTCTGAGTTACAACGGCAATCTGCTGGTGGAAAACCGCAACGGCCTGATCGTCAATACGGAACTGTTCGAGGCTAATGGAACGGCGGAACGGGACGCGGCGCTGGTCATGCTGGAACAAATACCCGGCACGGGAAGGATAACGGTGGCCGGCGACAAGGGTTACGATACCAGAGACTTCGTGGCGGAGTGCCGGATTCTGAACGTTACGCCGCACGTGGCGCAGAACGACAACCGGCCCGGTGGCAGCGCGATCGACGGCCGCACCACTCGTCAGCCGGGCTATGCAATCAGTCAGATCAAACGCAAGCGGATCGAGGAATGCTTCGGGTGGATCAAGACTATCGCCAATCTTCGCCAACTTCGGCATCGCGGCATCCACAAAGTCGGATGGATGTTCACCTTCGCCGCTGCGGCATACAATCTCGTACGAATGAGAAACCTCTCGGCCCAGGCGGCGTGATTCCGGCGCTGCGCCACCCGGTCGAAAACCCCAGGAGTTCAAACCGAAATCCCTGCCGCTAAGTCGAACTGCGTTTTTCAGCAGCCTGCGACACCCGTAGTCCAATTCTCAACCACAGTGCCGACCTGGCCCCGGACGACCTTCTTCAGGCAGATCGTCGACAAGCGCAACGACAGAATGCATGGCAATTCCAGACATAAGAACCTCTTTTCTATAGTAAGTAACAACTTGTCAGCCGGGGCGGGCCCTCCTGGACGCGGACGATCCTCGCGGGCGGCCGCAAGCAGCCCACTGCAGAGTTCCTCCGCATCAGACTCTTTGATCCCAACTGAGGCGAGAGCCCGCGCCTTGTTGCGACTACGGGGGTGCTATGAATTCAGGCGGTATTCGCGCAGCTTCCGGAAATCTACAACGGCGCGCTCGGCATTGGGCAACTTCACGATTAAACTATCGCATCCTTACCAATCCGCAGATCCTCGATCTGACGGCCGGCTCGCATGTTCGGAGGAGAAGAGCAAGACGCTCATCAAGCTGGATTTTCCGCAAAAAGGTGCAACCTGGCGGAAAGACGGGTCGGCAGGCGAAAACGCCTACCCCGCGAAGCAGCATAGTCGCAACCGAGTAGCTCAACACACCACTCCCTGACGGTCTCAGTAAGAATCTGCGCAGACCGCAGAGAAATCAGGTGTAGTAGTACCAGACCGAAACGGCGCGCTACACATGTTCGGCAAATGTGCGCTTCATCTCTTCCATCAGGCTGTCGGCGGGGCGATTCCAGATCGCTTCATTCATGATCTCGACTTCAATCGGACCTGAATATCCGGCCTCTTCCACAGCCTCGCGCAAACGGCGCAGTTCGATTACGCCGGCGCCCATCATGCTGCGCGCGGCGAAGATTCCCGGCAGCGGGACCGCCCAGTCGGACACATGGAACGCCAGAATGCGACCCGCGCAACGGCGGATTTTCTGGTAAACATAAGCGTCCCACCAGATGTGGAACGCGTCGAGCGCGAGGCCGACATCTTCGGCTGGGAACTTCTGAGCGAGTTCCAGCGCTTCGTCGAGCAGACAGATCACGCTGCGATCGGCGGCGAACATCGGATGCAGCGGTTCAATGGCCAGCCTGACGCCGCTCGCGCGCGCGTGATCCAGAACGGCCGCGATTCCATCGGCGACCATGCCGCGCGCGGCGTCGATATCGCGGTCCGGCGCGGGGCCGCAGACCAGCACCAGAGTCCGGGTCCCAAGCGTGGCGGCTTCGTCGATGGCGCGAAGGTTGTCGTCAATCTGCGCGGCGCGTTCGGCGGCGGTCGCCGCGGGAAAGTAACCGCCGCGGCACAGGCCTGACACGCGCAGGCCGGAATCGCGGATCATGCGCGCGCTTTCCGCCAGACCGGCTTCCGCCACCTTATTCCGCCATGGCCCGATCCAGCCGACATTGTGGCGCATGCACGCGTCGACGCATTCCGCCAGGGACAGTTTGTTCAGCGTGATCTGGTTGAGGCTGAGTCGCTGAAGCATCTCGCTCATTGGATGCCCGCCAGTTCGAGCAAACGCTTCATCCTATGGCAGGCGAGATCCGGATCGAGAAGCTCTCCGGCATCTTCGGCCAGCACCAACAATATCTCGAGGTGCGAGATGCTGCGGGCGCTTTGCGCCGCACCGAGCACATGGAAGTGCTTCTTTTGCCCGTTCACCCACGCGAGGAAGACAATGCCCGTATTGTAGAGGTGCGTCGGCGACTGGAAAATCCGGCGTGACAGCGCCAGCGTCGGCGCGAAAATGCGGATGAATTCGCCGCGGTTTCCCGCATCCAGAGCCGGGATCGATGCGGCCGGCGCGATGCCGTCGAAAATGCCGGGCAGCGCGTCGCCGGGGTGAGTGCCATCGCCCGCGATCAGTTCCGGCATTAGTTAAACCTTGTGCTCCGGGATTCTCAGCTCCGGCACGTCCAGCCATCGTCCGGTTCGCGAGGACTCGAGAGCGAGTTCCGCCAGTTGCACGCCTTTCGCGCCTTCCAGCAAGTCGTGAGTATAAGGCGTATCGAGCACCACGTGCTTCAGAAACATCTCCCACTGCACTTTGAACGCGTTATCGAACGTGGCGTTGTCCGGCACTTCTTCCCATTGCGAGCGGAAATCGATCGGGTTGGGGATATCGGGATTCCAGACGGGTTTCGGCGTATTAACGCGATGCTGCGTGCGGCAGTTGCGCAAACCGGCGACCGCGCTGCCTTCGGTGCCATCTACCTGCATCTCGAAAAGCTCGTCGCGATTCACGCGCACGGTCCACGACGAATTGAACTGCGCGACGATCCCGCCTTCGAGTTGCAGGCAGGCATAGGCGGCATCATCTGCCGTGCAGTTGTAAGGTTTGCCTGCTTCGTCCCAGCGCTGCGGAATGTGGGTGGTTTCGAGGCAACTGACGCGCTTCACCGGGCCGAAGACGTGATCGAGCACGTAGCGCCAGTGGCACAACATGTCGACCGTGATGCCGCCGCCGTCTTCGCGCCGGTAATTCCACGAGGGGCGCTGGCCGGGCAGCAGATCGCCTTCAAACACCCAGTAGCCGAATTCACCGCGAACGGAGAGGATTCGTCCGAAGAACCCGCTCGCGATCAGCCGCTTCAGCTTCATGATGCCGGGGAGGAAGAGCTTGTCCTGCACGACGCCGTGCTTCACGCCGTGCTCGTTCGCGAGGCGCGCCAGTTCCAGCGCCTCGCCGACCGTTTCGGAGACCGGCTTTTCGCAGTAGACGTGTTTGCCGGCCTCAATCGCGGCGGTTACGTCGGGAACGCGGCGCTGTGTGGTCTGCGCGTCGAAGTAGATGGTGTCGTTCTGGTCGGCCAGGCAGGCTATGAGGTCGGTGCTGAAGCGCAGATTACCATAGGCTTCGGCAAGCTGCTCCAGTTTGGCCTCGTTTCGGCCGACGAGGATAGGGTCCGGCATGAGCGCGGTCCCGTCGGGGAGAACGATGCCTCCCTGATTGCGAATCGCGACGATGGAGCGCACCAGATGCTGGTTGGTGCCCATGCGGCCGGTGACCCCGTTCATAATGATGCCGATTGTTCGTAGTTTCATGACTGATTGCGCAAGGTGGTGCCGCTTTGAAAAGTATCTCACCGTGCCGATGCGCCATTTGTCGCGCGGACGTGCGCTCTTGAGGAACGCGCGCGCAAGTTACGCCGCCGAACGCGGCTGAACGGGTGATTCCTCCGATGTCTGGCGCCGCGTTCGGCGGCTCTTGCGCTCCCAAGCGGTATAGTGAAGTAAAGGGTTCCATCCATGATCGTCAGGATCCGTTTCGGGCGTGGCCGGGTCGTAACGCGCCGAAAAGGCACGAACGGGAGGGCCGCTCTCCTGTTGGCCAGTCTGTTGACGCTGGTCACCATTTCATGCGGCGCTTTGGGCCTTTGGCGCCTCTGCCAGGACCTCGACTTAGCGGGAGATTTCGTTTTTTCCTCCGGATTTTTGTCTCACTGGCAGGTCTGGATAGCGGCAACCGCCGCTTCTCAGTACGCCGCGTGGCGCCTGACCCGTTATTCGAAAATCTCTCGTCTTGCCGACAGCGAAACGGACCGCGACGAGACGTCCAGCGACAAGATTGCGGCGCGCGTCTGAGCGGTTTGACGGGTCTGCTATTCTGGCGGCAGGTCCGGTCGTTCTCTCATGCCTCTTGACACGCGGTACCGCAGTACGGCGTCGATGTTCTATCAATCCTTCCCGCCCGGCGTGAAGTGGCTGATTATCGTCAATGTCGCCGTTTATGTCCTCCTTTTATCTTTTGTCGACTCGGTAGTAGCCGGAACGCCCGTCCTGCTTTTGTTCAATCTGATGCCATTTGACGTCCTGCGGAGGGGCGAGATCTGGCAACTGGTTACCTACATGTTCCTGCATGGCGGCATCGGACATATTCTGTTCAACATGCTGGCGCTGTGGATGTTCGGATCGGCGGTCGAGCAGACATGGGGAACGAGAAGATTTCTTCAGTACTATTTCATTTGCGGCATCGGCGCGGGCGTTTGCGTCGTACTGGCGAACCTGGCTTTTGGCGACATCTATCAGCGGGTCATCGGCGCTTCGGGCGCTATCTACGGACTTCTGCTCGCATTCGGCATGCTTTTCCCCGATCAGGAGATCCTGCTGATGTTCCTGTTCCCGATCAAAGCGAAGTACGCCGTTATGATCTTCGGCGCCATCGCATTTCTGAGCTCGTTCCAGGGCGGCGGTCCGGTGAGCAACCTGGCGCACCTGGGCGGAATGCTGGTTGGTTACATTTACATTCGCACGCAGTTTCCGAGCCGACGGCTGCGCTATGCCGGTTCATCGTCCTTCAGCCTGTCGGGCTGGTGGCGGGACTACAAGACTCAGCGCGCGAAGAAGAAGTTTCAGGTGTACATGAAGAAACACGACTCGAGCAAAGGGCCGTGGGTGAATTAGGCCGGATTCAGTTGGAAGGGACGGAAGCGATGCCCAACTGGTGAGGCGAATCGCGCGTTCGGCGACGTTTTTAAAGGTGCGATGCGGTGCGGCGGAGTGGGCCGATTCAGGCGCGACGCGCACCAGATTGCCGGCGCCGAAACGGAGCGTCTGGATTAGCCGTACACTATTGAAGAGGCCGCACGGGGTCGCACCCGTCCGGTGGGAAGCATTGTCATGAAAAAAATGATCATCGTTGTAACGGCTTTGGCTGGATTCCTGGTGGGCTTGGCGGCGCAGGATGGCCCGCTGCCTGTCGGTAGCGATACGGTCGCGCGGCCACGCAGGGCCGCGGATCCGGCGGCGTCGCCCGATTCCAATTCTCCCGCGCCTTCGGCCACCAGCCCGACCGCGCCCGCTGCCGCCCCCGCATCGGGCGACCTTCCCAAAATCCCGTCGAAGCTGACGCCGAAGCCCAAAGAGAACTCCGGTCCGCCCGCCGCTACGTTTTCAACCGACTCCAGCCTCGTTACCGTCGACGTAGCCGTGTTCGACAACAAGAACAATTTCGTCCCGCAGATCGGCCGCAGATACTTCCGCGTTCTGGAAGATAACGTTCCGCAAACCATCAAGGAATTTTCCGTAGGCCAGGCGCCGATGACGGTTTCGCTGGTCATCGAATTCAGCAAGCGCAACGAGTGGTACGGGAGCGCGGGCTGGTACGGCACGCTGCAAACCGCGTTCGCGTTCCTGAGCACCATGAAACCCGACGACTACGTCGCCATCATCAAGTACGACATGCGCACGCAGATCATGTGCG